>NZ_JBKGHJ010000673.1:0-3561 GCF_046520365.1 Corallococcus sp. 4LFB | reverse complement strand
GCATCAGCACGCTGTTCGTGACGTCCGCGCTGTTCAACCAGCTGGTGGCGCAGTCGGCGGAGACGTTCCAGACGGTGCGGCAGCTCCACGTCGGCGGCGACGCCGTGGATCCGGGCGCGGCGCGGGCGGTGCTGGCGCGCGGGGCTCCTGGGAAGTTCGTCAACGCGTACGGCCCCACGGAGAGCACGACGTTCGCGGCGTGGCATCACGTGAAGGAAGTGGCGGAGGGCGCGACGGCGGTGCCCATCGGCAGGCCGCTGTCCAACACGGAGCTGTACGTCCTGGACGCCGAGCTTCAGCCCGTGCCCGTGGGGGTGCTCGGTGAGCTGTACATCGGCGGCGACGGCCTGGCGCTGGGCTACCTGGGCCGGCCGGAGCTGACGGCGGAGAAGTTCGTGCCGCACCCGTTCAGCATGGAGCCTGGTGCGCGGCTGTACCGCACGGGCGACCAGGTGAAGCAGCTGCCGGACGGCAGCGTGGTGTTCCTGGCCCGGCTGGACTCGCAGGTGAAGGTGCGCGGCTTCCGCATCGAGCTGGGCGAGGTGGAGTCCGCGCTGGGCCAGTGCAAGGGCGTGGCCGAGAACACCGTCATCGCGCGCGAGGACTCGCCGGGCATCAAGCGGCTGGTGGCGTACGTGGGCGCTCCGGAGGCGACGCGGCCCACGGTGGACGCGCTGCGCGCGGAGCTGAAGACGCGGCTGCCGGAGTACATGGTGCCCGCGGCGTTCGTGATGCTGGAGTCGCTGCCGCTCACGCCCAACGGCAAGGTGGACCGCAAGGCCCTGCCCGCGCTGCAGGGGGACCGCCAGGACTCCGGCAAGGCCTACGTCGCGCCCCGGACGCCGGAGGAGGAGAAGCTCGCGGCCATCTGGGCGTCGGTGCTGGGCCTGGAGAAGGTGGGCATCCACGACAACTTCTTCGCCCTGGGTGGCGACTCCATCATCAGCATCCAGATCATCTCGCGCGCCAACCAGGCCGGCCTGCGCCTGATGGCGAAGCAGCTCTTCCAGCACCAGACGGTGGCGGAGCTGGCCCAGGTGGCCACGGCGGCGCTCGCGTCGCAGGCGGAGCAGGGCGTGGTGCGCGGCCCGGTGCCGCTCACTCCCATCCAGCACTGGTTCTTCGAGCGGGACATCCCGCAGGCCCACCACTTCAACCAGGCGGTGATGATCGAAGCGCGGCAGCGCGTGGACGCCGGGCTGCTGGAGAAGGCGCTGGCGCGGCTGGTGGAGCACCACGACGCCCTGCGCCTGCGCTACGTGCGCGGCGAGGCCGGCTGGACGCAGGAGAACGCGGGCCTGGAGCAGCCGGTGTCGCTGCGGCGCCTGGACGTCTCCGCGCACGCGGGCGACGAGGAGGCCCAGCGCCGGGCCATCCAGGCCGCCGCGACGGACCTGCACAAGAGCCTGCGCCTGGACGAGGGGCTCCTGCTGCGCGCCCTGCTCGTCGAGCGCGGAGCGGGCCACACCGAGCGCCTGTTGCTCGTCGTGCACCACCTGGCGGTGGACGGCGTGTCGTGGCGCGTGCTGCTGGAGGACCTGAACACCGCCTACACCCAGCTGCGTCGCGGCGTGCCCGTGTCGCTCCCGTCGAAGACGACGTCGTTCCAGGAGTGGGCGCGCAAGCTGGAGGCGCACGCGCGCGGCCCGGCGATGGCGTCGGAGCTGGCGTTCTGGCTGGAGGGGGCCCGGGAGGTCAAACCCCTGCCGGTGGACCATCAGGGTCTCAACACGCTCGCGTCCGCGAACAGCGTGCGCGCGGTGCTGGAGACGGAGGAGACGCGCGCCCTGTTGCAGGAGGTGCCGACCGCGTACCGGGCCCACATCAACGACGTGCTCCTGGCGGCGCTGACGCAGGCCCTGGCCGGCTGGACCGGCGAGCGGCGGGCGCGCATCCACCTGGAGGGCCACGGCCGCGAGGAGCTGTTCGCGGACGCGGACATCTCCCGCACGGTGGGCTGGTTCACGTCCGTCTACCCGGTGCTGCTGGAGGTGCCCGAAGGCGGCACCCCGGGGGATGGCCTGCGCGCGGTGCGCGACACGCTGCGGCGGCTGCCCAACAAGGGCCTGGGCTACGGGCTCGTGCGCTACCTGCGCGACGCGGACGACGCCGCGAAGCTCAAGGCGGTGCCCTCCGCGCAGGTGGCCTTCAACTACCTGGGCCAGTTCGACGCGATGGCGGCCGGCGAGTCGATGTTCGGCCTCGCGAAGGAGCCGGCGGGTCCGGGCCAGGGCGAGGGCGGCCTGCGCACGGCGCTCCTGGAGGTGAACGGCCTGGTCATCAACGGCCGGCTGGAGCTGTCCTGGACGTACAGCGAGGCCGTGCACGCGCGCGCCACGGTGGAGGCGCTGGCGGAGTCGTTCCTCAAGTCCCTGCGCACGCTCATCGCGAACCGCGAGACGCAGGACGCGCGCCGCTACACGCCCGCGGACTTCCCGCTGGCCCGGCTGGACGTGCCGGGGCTCGCGAAGCTGCACGCGGCGTCGCCGGACCTGGAGGACGTGTATCCGCTGTCCCCGCTCCAGCAGGGCATGCTCTTCCACGCGCTCCTGGAGCCCACGTCGGGCATGTACTGCGAGCAGATGGCGTGGAGCTTCCACGGCACCGTCAACCTGCCGGTGATGCGGCGGGCGTGGGAGCTGCTCGTGGAGCGCAACGCCATCCTGCGCACGTCCTTCGTGTGGGACGGCCTGTCGGAGCCGTTGCAGGTGGTGCACGCGTCGGCGGAGCTGCCGTGGCGCGAGCTGGACTGGCGTGGCCTGTCGCAGGCGGAGCAGCAGGACCTGTTCCAGCAGTACCTCGCGGACGACCGTGCGCGAGGCCATGACGTGACGCGCGCGCCGCTCATGCGGCTGACCGTCGTCCGCATGGATGACCACGTGCTGCGCTGCCTGTGGAGCATCCACCACCTGCTGCTGGACGGCTGGAGCATGTCGCTCCTCATCCAGGAGCTGTTCTCGCTCTACCGCGCCCTGGACCAGGGCCAGGCGGTGCCGAGGGAGCGCGCGGTCCCGTACCGCGAGTTCATCGCGTGGCTGCAGCGGCAGGACGGCACGCGGCTGGAGGCGTTCTGGAAGCGGGAGCTCGCGGGCATCCACGCGCCCACGCCGCTGCCGGCGGACGAGCGCGCGGCCCTGGCGCGGACGCAGACGCAGGACCACGCGGAGAAGTCGATCCGCCTGTCGGCCGCTTCGACCACGGCGGTGGACGCCTTCGTGAAGCGCCACCAGCTCACGCTCAACACGCTGGTGCAGGCCGCCTGGGCGCTGGTGCTCGCGCGCCACAGCGGCGAGCAGGACGTGGTGCTGGGCGCCACCGTGTCCGGGCGTCCGTCCGACCTCCCGGGCGTGGAGCGGATGACGGGCCTCTTCATCAACACGCTGCCGGTGCGCGTGCGCGTGCCCGCGCAGGAGCAGATCGTCCCGTGGCTGCGCCAGCTCCAGGCGCAGCAACTGGAGCTGCGTCAGTACGAGCACAGCCCGCTGGTGCGGGTGCAGGGCTACAGCCAGGTGCCGCGAGGCACGCCGCTGTTCCAGAGCCTCTTCGTCTTCGAGAACTACC
>NZ_JBKGHJ010000672.1:0-3575 GCF_046520365.1 Corallococcus sp. 4LFB | reverse complement strand
CGCCGGCCACCAGCGCGGAGGCGAGGCCCTCCACCAGCGCGCCCGTCACCGCCACGTCCGCGTCCACCGCGAGCACCACGCGTCCGCGCACGTCCAGCGCCTCCAGCGCGTAGAGCAGGTGGCCCACCTTGCGGTTGGGGCACACCGGGTCGCTCGGAAGCCAGCGCACGCCCTCCGCCAGCCGGGGCCGGTAGGGCGACAGCACCACCTGCTCCAGCGGCCCCGCGTAGTTGATGGGCAGCTCCAGGTTGTCCAGCTCCTGCGGCGTGGGCGCGTCCACGGGGCGCAGGAGCAGGACGGACGGCAGCGAGCCCGCGGCCGCGACGGGCCCACGGCGCGCCAGCCGCGCCAGCGCCACCGCGCTGAAGCCCCCGGCCAGCGCCGTCCACCCGAGCGTGAAGAGGCCGAGCGCGTTCATGCCGTCCTCCCCACGCGCGTGCGGAAGTGCGCCATCCAGCGGATGAACGGGGAATGGAAGCGGCGGAAGTCCGCCACCTCGCCCATCGTGTCCAGCGTGTCGCGCCTGGACTCCAGCCGCGCGTAGAAGGGCGACGACTCCAGCAGGCGCGGCTCGCCCACGACCTCGTTGCCCGCGTGCAGCCTCGCGGGGACCCGCAGCCCCCAGCCCGTCAGGCTCGTCGGACGCAGCTCCGGCTTCGGGCCGCGCTCGCACACCACGCCGCTGGGGCCCGCCATCATGCGCAGCGGGGCCACGCCGTCCGGCAGGTGGTAGTCCACCACCGTGTGGTTCGCGTGGTGCGTGCGCGCCCAGTGCCAGCCCGACAGCCGCGAGCCCAGCAGCTCCTGGCCGTGGTTCGTGTCGTGGTAGCCCAGGCCCTCGGCCTTGAGCCCCAGCGAGGACACGTCCAGCGTCGCCTCCGACCGCGGCGCCAGGGCCTGCCAGTAGTGCGGCAGGCCCGGCATGAGCTGCACCTCCGCGCCCCGTCCCGTCATCGGCCGCAGCGTCAGGCTGGCGCGCACCGGGCGGCCCCACGGCGCCGTCCCGTCGTCCACGTCCATGCGCACCGTGCCGTCCACCGCGTGCGTCAACGTGGAGCGGCCGATGCGCAGGCGCCCCGGCCCCTGCAGCTCCACGCGCGGGTACTCGCTCAGCACCCACAGCTTGCGCACACCCTGGTGGTAGAGCGCGAAGTTCACCGCGCTGTACGCCAGCGGATGCCCTCCGCGCCGCGCCGCCACCGAGTAGCGCGGCGAGAACAACGACCCGAGCATGAAGATGCACACGGCGCTGTACGGCCCGGCCGTCACGTCCGCGTAGAACCAGCGGTACGCCCCCGGGCTGTCCGGCAACGCGGGCAGCGTGCACGACTCCGCCGCGCCGGACAGGACGCTCTGCGCGAGGACGGACTTCATGCGCCCTCCCGCAGGTGCGCGGACGCCAGCTGCGCCGCGAACCGGCCGGACAGCATCACCAGCGGCACCCCGCCGCCCGGATGCGTGCCGCCGCCCGCGAAGAACAGCCCCGGCGTGCCGCCCCGGATGCGCGGCCTGCGGAACGGACCGAAGCGGCCGTGCGGCAGGAAGCCGTAGATGGAACCCCCCGGGCCCCGCGCGCCGCCAGGTCCACCGGCGAGCGCTGCCCCACCACGCGCACCCGGCCCCTCAACGCCGGGTAGTGGAGCATGAGCTTCTCGAACAGCTGCTCGCGCACGCGCTCCGCGCTGGACTCCCAGTCCCGCCGCGCCTGCTCCGCCCGGCCCTCCTCCAGCGGCATGGCCGGCGCGTTCACCATCACGAACAACCCCGTGCGGCCCAGCGGCGCCATGCCCGGGTCCGTGGCGGACGGGTTGCAGACATACACCGTGGGGTCCGCGGCGAGCTGTCCGGCGAAGAGCTCCTCGAACTCCTTGCGGTAGTCCCCGCCGAACATCACCGCGTGATGCGGGACCGCCGGCCGGCCCTCCGCCTCCAGGAGCAGCACGAAGCCGGACAGCGACAGCGGCTCCGACTCGCGGCGCAGCGACGCCAGCGGATCCGCGTTCACCACCACGCTGTCGAACAGCTCGCCGGCCGGGTCCACGCGGTAGCCCCCGGAGACGCGCTCGAAGCGGGCGCGCGTGTCCAGGTGCACCGTCACGCCCAGCCGCCGCACCGCCTGCCCCAGCGCCTCCACCAGCGCGCCGATGCCGCCGCGCACGTGGTGCACGCCATACGCATGCTCGATGTGCGGGATGAGCGCGAACGCCGCGCTGGACGCGTACGGAGAGCCGCCCGCGTAGGTGGCGAAGCGGCCCACGTACTGCCGCAGGTGGTGCGTGTGGAAGTGCTTCGCCGCCAGCGCGTGCAGCGTGTCCAGCTTCATCCCCGCCAGCATCGCGCCGATGCCCCGGCGGGCCACGCGCGCCATGAAGCCGGCCATGCCCTCGAAGGGGGCCTCCAGGTAGGGCTCGCCCGCCGCGCGCCAGATGGCCGCGGCCTCCGCGTAGAAGGAGTGCACGCCCTTGCGCTCGATGGGGCGCAGCTCCGCGGCGCTCTCCGCCATGCGCTCCAGGTCCTTGTACGCCGTGAAGCCGCACCCGTCCGCGAAGTGGTAGGTGCACTGCGGCTCCAGCTCCGTGAACGGCGGCAGGAGGTCCAGCGCGCCCAGCTGCTCGAAGGTGCTCCGCACCAGCGCCGGCAACGTGAGCAGCGTGGGCCCCGTGTCCAGCGTGAGCCCCTCCACCGTCACCGCCTGCGCCTTGCCGCCCAGGGACGGGCCGCCCTCGAACAGCGTCACCGCGTGGCCCTCCTTCGCCAGGAGGCCCGCGGCCGTCAGCCCGCCAATCCCGCCGCCAATCACCGCCACGCGCGACGCCTTCATCGCGGACCTCCCGTGCCCGTGGGCAACAGCGGCACCGGCGCGGGCGAAGCCGGCAGCGCCAGCGGGGCCTCCGGCAACGCGGCCCGGGGCCGAAGGAAGACGGTCGCCGTCAGCGCCAGCTTGCGCCCCGTCGTCGTGTGCGCCCGGCCGCTGAACACGTCGTCATCCCGCGCCTCGATGTCGCGCAGGATGTCGCCGTAGATGGCGCCCATCAGCCGCACCATGCGCTGGCTGCCGAACCCGGTGAGGTAGTGCACGCCCGCCGCCGCGCGCGCGTAGTAGGCCCGCGCGCGCTGGATTTGGAAGCGCATGAAGTCGCGCCACTTCGCGTCCACCCGGCCCGCGCGCAGGTCGTCCTCGGTGATGCCGAAGGCGCGCAGCTCCTCCGAGGGCAGGTACACCCGGCCGCGCTCCAGGTCCTCGCGCACGTCGCGCAGGATGTTGGTGAGCTGCATCGCGCGGCCCAGGTCCGCCGCCGGCTCCACCGCTCGCTCATCCTCGCAGCCCAGCACCGGCGTCAGCATCAACCCGACCACACCCGCGACCCGGTAGCAGTAGAGGTCCAGCTCCTCCCAGGTGTCGTAGCGCTGCTTCGTCAGGTCCATCTCCATGCCGGAGATGAGGTCCTGGAAGGGCTGCTCGGGGATGCGGTAGTGGTGGATGGTGTGGCGCAGCGCCGCGAACTCGCTCGGGTCCCACGGCGACGGCGCGTCCGCGGCGGGCTGGCGCGCGGCCGGCGGGCCCAGCTCCTGGG
>NZ_JBKGHJ010000671.1:0-3576 GCF_046520365.1 Corallococcus sp. 4LFB | reverse complement strand
CCAGCAGCCACGGGCTCGTGGCCGCCGGGGGCGCCTCCGGTCCTTCCCCGCCGTCAGCGCGCCGCCGCGTCCTCCCGCGGCCACGGGTTCATGGCCGCCCTGGGAGCCGCCGCGCCGTCCTTCGCCTCAGCGCGACTCCTCGTCCTTGGAGGTGTCCCGCGACGCCGCGTCCCACGGCCAGGCCTCGGGGTCCTCTTCCAGGCGGCGCAGGAGTTCCGCGGGGTCCTTCACCAGCGTGCGGCAGCCGGCCGTGCGCAGGTCGTCCGCGCGGAAGCCGCCGCACAGCACGCCCACGGACGCCAGGTGCAGCTTGCCCGCGGCGAGCGCGTCGTAGGGCGTGTCACCCACCACCACCACCGTGGCGGGGTCCGGCTTGCCCAGCTTCGTGAGCGCGGCCTCGAAGATGTCCGGGTGCGGCTTGCTCTTGTCGACCTCGTCCTTGTTCGTCTTCGTCTCGAACAGGCCGTCGATGCCGCACAGCTCCACGTAGCGCTTGAGCTCGTCGTCCTTGGCGCTGGACGCCAGGGCCAGCTTGCGGCCGCGCTTGCGCAGCTGCTGGAACAGCTCCTTCACGCGCGGGAAGCAGCGCACCTTGGGCAGGAACTCGCGCTTGAAGAGCGCGGAGCGGTACTCCTCCAGGTCCTTGCCGAAGCGCTCCAGCTCCTCGTCGTTGAAGAAGACGGGCAGCAGCTGGTCGGCGCCCTTGCCAATCTGGCTGCGCACGTGCGCGAACGGGATGTCCCGCCCGAACTCGATGAACGACCGGCGCCAGGCCTCGGCGTGCTCGTCCACGGAGTCGATCAGCGTTCCATCCACGTCGAAGATGACGTTCTCAACCATGCGCGGCGAACCTCCGCCGCCCAAGGTGGCGATGGTTGACGGAACGGTCAACCGCCCGAGGCTGGCTTCGGTCCACTCTCCTGCGCTTCGCTGTCCACGAGTGTCCGGGTCTGCACGCTGTATCCGTCCGGCGCGGCGGGGGTGAAGGCGTCGTTGGGCAGCGAGCCCTTCAGGTCCACGCTGGACAGCACCGTCTCCCCCTGCTTCGCGTCCCCCAGCCAGCGGGTGAGCTTTCGCGGCACGCACAGGCCCAGCGTGGCGTCGCAGTGCTCCTCCTCCATCCGCACCTCCGCCCGGGTGCCGTCCGGCGCGCGCGTCCGCCTGGCCAGGAAGTCCAGCGTGGGCCAGCGCAGCACGTACGTCACCTCCACGCCCCCGCCCGCCTCGCCCTCCAACCCCATGGACAGCTCCACCGCCTCCTTCGCCTGGGGCAGGCCGGTGGTGCGCTTCGCCTTCGCGCTGCGCAGCAGCAGCGGCGCGCGGAAGCCGTCCGGCACGAAGGGGGTGAAGATTTCAGTGAGGAACGCGGACAGCTTCTCCGCGGAGACCTGGGACGTGAAGGTGGTGAACTGCTTCGTCGCCTCCACCTGCTCGTACAGGTGCTTGCCGTCCCACCACACCTGCCGCGCCTGGGGGGCGGACACGGTGCCGCGCATCTTCTGGGGCGCGCGGTACGCGAAGGTGAAGCCCGCGGAGGCCGTATCGCCTTCGGTCTGGGTGCCCGCCAGCTGGTAGGCCTGGAGCTTCGCGTCGCGCGCGGCCAGCTTCTCGCGCACCTGGGCCATCAGCTCCGCGTCGTTCGCGCTCCGGAGGAGGACGAGCGGCACGCGAGGAGGCACACGAGGGGCAGCAGGAGGAGGGCGCGCATGGAAGGCTCGGGGACGGGCTCGAAATGGAAAAGGCCCCGCTGTCGCCAGGGGGCCTTCGGACTGCCTCGGTGAGGAGGCAGCGTGGACTACTTCACCGCCACGCCGGTCGCGGAGGAGCTGGTGATGCCGATGATGGTGCCGAACAGGGCGAAGATGCCGTGACGGGGCGTGGTGCTCGCCGACTTCAGGTCCACCTTGGAGGCGCCCATGGCCTTCGCCTCGGTGATGAGGAGCTTGTTGACCACGGTGTCCAGGTCGCTCTGGACGATGTCGATGATGTGGAAGATCGCGGTCAGGCCCAGCGAGCTGCCCTGGATGACGGCCACGGCCTCGCCGTTGGCGGCGATCTCGGAGCCGGAGACGACGGCGGACTCGACGCTGGTGCAGCCCACGAGCGAGGCGGCGGCGACGGCGGACAGGATGAGCTTCTTCATGGTTATCTCCCCAACAGACGGTGGCTTGGATGGTGGCGGGACGGCCCGGACGGGCGCTCCGCCGTTCGGTGAAACCGCAAGCGGCGCGGTTCGTAGCAGAAGGCTTTTTCAAGTCAAGGACCCGGGACGGGGTAATCCGGGTTGTGTTTGACACTTCATCCGCTGGGCGCCCCAGGACCGGTCGCCCCGCTTGCGGACGTGAGGCATCTTCGCGCATGCACCCGGTTTCCCTTCCGCGTCCCGCCCCGTCCCGCGTCTGGCTGCACCTGCTGCTGTTCGGGGTGACGCTGGGGACGACGTTCCTCGCGTACCTGCTGCTGTTCGGGCGCTCGTTCCCGTTCAGCGGGGGCGGGCTGCTGGCGGAGGACCGGACGCAGGCGCTGTTCTTCAGCGTGTCGCTGCTCTCCATCCTGGGCTCGCACGAGATGGGGCACTACGTGCTCGCGCGCTGGCACCGGGTGGACACGTCGCTGCCGTACTTCATCCCGCTGCCGGTGCCGGGGAGCCTGGGCACGCTGGGCGCGGTCATCCGGCTGCGCGGGCGCATCCCCACGCGCAACGCGCTGGTGGACATTGGCGCCGCGGGGCCGCTGGCGGGCCTGGTGGTGGCGCTGCCGCTGCTCTACTGGGGGCTGCTGCACTCCACGGTGGTGGACTCGCCGCCGGTGCCGTCCGCGTTCCCCGGCGAGTCGTCGCTGTGGGTGCTGGGGCAGAACCTGCTGCACTGGGTGATGGAGAAGGTGACGCAGGCGCCGCCCGCCGCGGACGTCGTCTACACGAGCCACCAGACGCTGTTCGGCGACAACCTCATCATGAAGGCGCTGACGTGGCTGGCGCTGGGCCCCGTGCCGGAGGGCAAGGACGTGGTGGTGCACCCGGTGGTGATCGCCGCGTGGTTCGGCCTGCTGGTGACGCTGCTCAACCTGTTGCCCGTGGGGCAACTGGACGGCGGGCACCTGACGTTCGCGGTGTTCGGGGCGAAGGCCCGCCGGGTGGGGCAGGGCGTGGCGCTGGTGCTGCTCTTCCTCACCGTGTTCGTCACCGCGTCGTGGGGCCTGTGGCTGGTGGTGGCGAGCAAGGTCGTGGGCTTCGGCCACCCGGAGGTGGTGCGGCCGGAGGAGCCCCTGAGCCCCTCGCGCAAGCTCATCTGCGCGCTGTGCCTGCTGGCGCTGGTAGGGTGCGCGATGCCCATCCCGCTGCGAGAGGTGTGGTCATGAAGTACCAGTGCGAAGGCTGCGAGCGGCTGGTCCCGGTGGAGTCCTTCCGCATCGAGGACGGCCAGCTGGCCGTGACGTGCCGGGTGTGTGGCGCGAAGACGCTCGCGGGGCCGTCCCCGTCCGCGTCGCCCGTGTCCGCGGTCGTGCCCGTGGCCGCCCCGGTGGCCGAGCAGGAGGCGTCCCGGGAGGACGCGCCGGACCTCGCGGAGGGGACGG
>NZ_JBKGHJ010000670.1:0-3601 GCF_046520365.1 Corallococcus sp. 4LFB | reverse complement strand
CGGCGAACGCGCGGAGCTGGTCCACCATCGTGTTGATGGTGCTCTTGAGCTCCAGGACCTCGCCCTTCACGTCCACGGTGATCTTCCGCGACAGGTCGCCATTGGCGACGGCGGTGGAGACCTCCGCGATGTTGCGCACCTGGCTGGTGAGGTTGGACGCCATCAGGTTCACGTTGTCCGTGAGGTCCTTCCACGTCCCCGCGGCGCCGGGCACCTGGGCCTGGGCGCCCAGCTTGCCCTCCACGCCCACCGTGCGCGCGACGCTGGTCACCTGCTGCGCGAACACGTTGAGCGTGTCCGTCATGTTGTTCAGCGTGGCGCCCAGCGCGGCGATCTCCCCCTGCGACGGCACCATCAGCTTCTGGGTGAGGTCGCCGTTGGCGACCGCGGTCACCACCTTCACGATGCCGCGCACCTGCGTCGTGAGGTTGGACGCCATGAAGTTCACGTTGTCCGTGAGGTCCTTCCACGTGCCGGACACGCCGGACACCGCGGCCTGACCGCCCAGCTTGCCTTCCGTGCCCACTTCGCGCGCGACGCGCGTCACTTCGGAGGCGAAGCTGTTGAGCTGGTCCACCATCGTGTTGATGGTGCTCTTGAGCTCCAGGACCTCGCCCTTCACGTCCACCGTGATCTTGCGGGACAGGTCGCCGCGGGCCACCGCCGTGGTGACCTCCGCGATGTTTCGCACCTGCGCGGTGAGGTTGCCGGCGAGGACGTTCACGTTGTCCGTGAGGTCCTTCCACACGCCGGACACGCCCTTCACGTCGGCCTGGCCGCCCAGCTTTCCTTCGGTGCCGACCTCCTTCGCGACGCGCGTCACTTCGGCGGCGAAGCTGTTGAGCTGATCCACCATCGCGTTCACGGTGGTGCCGATGCGGAGGAACTCGCCCTTCACGGGCTGGCCGTCGATCTCCAGCGCCATCTTCTGGGTGAGGTCGCCTTCGGCCACCGCCACCAGCACGCGGGCGACCTCCGTGGTGGGCTGCACCAGGTCGCCGATGAGGGCGTTGATGGACTGGACGCTGGTGGCCCAGTCGCCACGCACGTCACCGAGCGTCACGCGCTCACCCATGCGGCCCTCGCGGCCGACGACGCGCTCCACGCGGACGATCTCGTGGGTGAGCGTGGAGTTGAGCGTCACCACCGCGTTGAACGCGCGGGCGATCTCATCCATCACCACGTCCTGCGCGCCCGACGGCAGCCGCACGGAGAAGTCACCGCCCTGCACGGCCCGGAGCGCCGCCAGCAGCTGCTGGAGCGGAGGCGGGCCGCCGGGGCGCAGACCGTCTTCCGTCGCCTGACGGCTGTTGCCGTTGCGGCCGCGCGCGGGAGCGCGACGGGTGGGCTCGGCACGCGACGTCTCCGCGTTGCTCAGCCGGTTGGCCGCCACGTTGGCGGAAGACCGGCCCCCTGGCAGGCCAGTGTCCTGGCTTGCTGCGGTCCCTGCCGACTTGCGCCCGTTGGCGCGCTTGCGGGGAGCGGGGGAGCTGGAAACCTTGGTGTCATCCACGTGTGAGACCCCTGATCGGCGAAAGCGTTGCGGCTGGTACTGGGAAACCGGCCCGCGATCCCAGGAACGTCCAATGAGTTCGCGGGTTTGTCGAATGTAAAGCCGGGGTGGGAGGCCCCTGTGTGTCGGGCACTCAACGCCCTGCCTGACCGCGGGTCCCACCATCCCCGAAAGCCCCGAATCGGAACGGCGGATCTCGGAGCGAAACCTCCCCATAACAGTTTCAGGGGGGCGAGGCCGTGCACGGGAAGCCGTCACAGCCCTGCACGTACAGCGCCCGGCCCGAGAGCCTCCGGGCAGGCGCGCGCGTGCCAGCGGGCACGGCCTCCCGGGCGCCGGTGCGAACGTTGAAGCGGAGTGAGGCGGGTCCCGGTGCGTCCGGAGAAGCCGGCGCGGCGCAGGCCAGCAGGACCTGGTCCGCGCCGTCCAGCCACCAGAGGAACTCCACGGTGCAGGGGGCCTCCGCGCGCACGAGCTCCAGGGTGCGGGCGTCGTAGACGATGACGCCACCGCCCCACTCCACCGCCGCCAGCACGCCCCCGGGGCCGACGGACAGCCGCCCCCCGGGGCCCGGCACCTGAGCCTGGCCCAGCACCTTGCCCTCCGGTGACACGGAGACGAGCTGCCCGGTGGCATCCAGCGCGAGGACGCCGCCCGCGTGGCCGCTCAGCCACTCCGGCGGAGCGATGTCGCCCACGGGCTGGAGCGCGCCGTCCCGTTCACGCAGCAGGCGGCCTCCGGTGGCGACCCACAGGTGGCGCTCGCCGTCGAAGGTGAGCGCGGTGCGCCGGGGACCTCCAGCCGCGCATGCGAGCCGTCCTCGCCACAGACCGCGACGACGCGGGGCCCGAACACCGCCGCGCGCGACGCATCCGGCGCCACGGCCCAGCCCAGCCGCGTGGCCCCCTTGAGCTGTCGCGCCAGACAGTCATTGAGCGCGCCCAGGTGCGCGTCCCCGGCGGGTGAGGCGATGAGGTACGGGAGGCTGGTGGTGGCGACGTAGAGGAGCAGGCCCAGGCTCGCGGCGATGACGAGCGTGAGGGTCCAGGCGCGTGCGCTCGCGCTTCGCGTCTGTCGCGCGCTCTTGCGGCCCGCCGCCAGCTGCACCTCCCGTCCGCTCACGCGCGCTCCCTTCCGGACCGGGAGGACAGCACAGAACGGGAGCGAAGACTGCTCACCGCGACACGGAAGCCTGCCTGCTGGACATCACGCGGCGTTCGCCCTGGGCCCAGCACCTGGACATCTCGGCTTTTCGCTCCATCGAAGTCACACCGAGGTCTCAGGAGCACGTGCGTGCAAGCCCTGCCCCGCGCGCTTTGTCCCATGAACGACCCGCGAGCTGCCGGCCTGCCATGTGGTGGCTTCTTCCAACGGCTTGCCGTGTCGCATGAAGCACACACCTTTACGCCTCGAACGGCACGAAAGGGTTCCTCACATGCGACGCTCCATTGGCACCGCGGCACTGGCCTTCAGCTTCCTGCTCTCCACCAGCGCGTTCGCCCAGCAGGTAGGCGACGGATCGAGCCCCGGGACGACGCCCGGCTCCACGGGCGGCTCTCCGGAGATGGTCAACAGCGGGCAGACGGGCACCGCCGGCTCCAGCGGCACGTCCACCCCGGGCACCACCAACTCCACGGGCGTGCAGACGGGCAACACCGCCACCGGCACGGGCGGCTCTGGCTCCGGCACCACCATGACTCCGGGCACGACCGGCACCGGCAGCACCGGCGGCAGCACCTCCGGCACGGGCGGCACCGGCACCAGCGGCATCGGCACGGGCTCGCCCACGAACACCGGCTCCAGCTCGGACACCTTCGGCACCGGGAGCACCGTGCCCTCCACGGGGACGAGCACCGGCAACTACGGCACCGGTAACACCTCGCCGAGCACCAGCACCGGCACCTACGGCGGCTCCGGCACCAATACCGGCAACACCATCAATGGCGCCGGGAACACCGGCACCCTCGGCGGCTCCGGGAGCACCGGCACCATCGGTGGCTCCGGCAGCGGCACCACCGGCTCCACCGCGCCCGGTACCGAGAGCAACGGCTCGACCGTCATCAACCCGGGCGGCACCGGTACGGGCGG
>NZ_JBKGHJ010000066.1:0-24090 GCF_046520365.1 Corallococcus sp. 4LFB | reverse complement strand
GGGGCGGCGTCGCCTGCCGGGGAGGGGGCGCGGCCACCGGGCGGGGGGCCACGGCGGCCTCTTCCAGCGCCTGGCCGCACAGCACGCAGGTGGCCGAGCGCGGCGGGTTGTAGCCGTCACAATTCGGGCAGACCACCGGGAGCGCGGACAACAGAAGCTGAGACATGGGCAGTGGGCCAATCTAGGGGGGCGTGAAACGCCGGGTCAATGAAAGCCTCGGACCCGTGTCCAAGGCGCCCGGGCTCCATCCAGGCCCCGGCGGGGCACGCGATGTTCCAGGGTAACGTTGCCCCTGCTGTTTGAGGCAGTTACGATTGCCACCGCCTCGATGATTCGCCTGAACGACATCCTGCAGCGGGTTGCGTCGTACCACCCGGACCCCGACCTGGACATCATCAAGAAGGCGTACGTCTACTCGGCCAAGGTCCATCAGGGGCAGCTCCGCAAGTCGGGAGAGCCCTACCTGATTCATCCCCTGGAGGTGGCGGGCATCCTGGCGGAGCTGAAGCTGGACGAGGCGTCCATCGTCACCGGCCTGCTCCACGACACCATCGAGGACACGCTCGCCACCGCGGAGGAGCTCACGGAGCTGTTCGGGCCGGAGGTCGCCCAGCTGGTGGACGGCGTGACGAAGCTGTCCAAGTTCTCCGCGTCCGCGACGCTCTCCCAGGAGGAGAAGCAGGCGGAGAACTTCCGCAAGATGATCATCGCGATGGCGCAGGACATCCGCGTCATCCTCGTGAAGCTGGCGGACCGCACGCACAACATGCGGACGCTGGATCACATGTCCGAGGAGAAGCAGGCCCGCATCGGACAGGAGACGCTGGACATCTACGCGCCCCTGGCCAACCGCCTGGGCATCTCCTGGATCAAGACGGAGCTGGAGGACCTGTCCTTCCGCTACGTGAAGCCCCAGGAGTTCTTCGCGCTGGAGGAGCAGCTCAACAAGCGCAAGAAGGAGCGCGAGGCGTACATCGAGGACACCTGCGACCTGATGCGCGCGAAGCTCCAGGAGCGCGGCCTCAAGGGCGACGTCAGCGGGCGCTTCAAGCACGTCTACAGCATCTGGAAGAAGATCAAGTCGCAGGGCATCGACTTCGATCAGATCCACGACATCATCGCGTTCCGCATCATCGCGCCGTCCGTGCCCGCCTGCTACGAGGCGCTGGGCATGGTGCACCAGATGTGGAAGCCGGTGCCCGGGCGCTTCAAGGACTTCATCGCCATCCCGAAGCCCAACATGTACCAGTCCCTGCACACCACGGTGATTGGGCCGTTGAGCGAGCGCGTGGAGGTGCAGATCCGCACCGCGGAGATGCACAAGATCGCGGAAGAGGGCATCGCGGCGCACTGGGCCTACAAGGAAGGCCGCGCGCCCATCTCCAAGGACGACGAGAAGTTCGCCTGGCTGCGCCAGCTGATGGAGTGGCAGCAGGACCTCAAGGACCCCAAGGAGTTCCTGGAGACGGTGAAGGTGGACCTCTTCACCGACGAGGTGTTCGTCTTCACGCCCAAGGGCGACGTGCGCAGCCTGCCGCGCGGCGCGACGCCGGTGGACTTCGCGTACGCCATCCACTCCGACGTGGGCGGCCGGTGCGTGGGCGCCAAGGTGAACGGGAAGATCGTCCCGCTTCGCTACAAGCTGAAGAACGGCGACACGGTGGAGGTGCTCACCAGCCCGCAGGCGCACCCGTCCAAGGACTGGCTCACCTTCGTCAAGACGAGCCGCGCGCAGCAGCGCATCCGCGGCTTCATCAAGCAGCAGCAGCGCGACAAGAGCCTGCAGCTGGGCCGCGAGCTGGTGGAGCGCGAGTTCAAGCGCTTCCAGCTCAACTTCAACAAGCAGATGAAGTCCGGCGAGCTCAAGAAGGTCGCCGAGGAGCTGGGCTTCCGCGTCGAGGACGACCTGCTGGTGGCCATCGGCTACGGCAAGGTGACGCCGCAGCAGCTGGTGCAGCGCATCGTGCCGCAGGAGAAGCTGGCGCAGGCGGAGCCGCCCCCGCGCCCCACGGACGGCAACGGGCCGGGCAGCGGCGCGGGGAACAACGCCTCCATGCTGCCGGGCCTGTCGCGCATGACGGACCTGGCCAAGCGGCTGGTGGGGCGCAACAGCCGCAGCGGCGTCCAGATTGGCGGCGTGGACGACGTGCTGGTGCGCTTCGGGCGCTGTTGCAACCCCGTTCCCGGGGACCCCATCGCGGGGTTCATCACCCGGGGGCGGGGCGTGACGGTGCACACGGTGGGGTGTGAGAAGGCCCTGGCCACGGACCCCGAGCGGCGCGTGGACGTGTCCTGGGACGTCAAGGGCGACTTCAAGCGGCCCGTCACGCTGCGCGTGCTGACGGCGGACCGGCCGGGCCTGCTGGCGGACATCACCAACACGTTCTCCAAGAAGAGCGTCAACATCTCCCAGGCGAACTGCCGGGCCACCGGCGACGACCGGGCGGTGAACACCTTCGAGGTCACCATCTCCGACCTCAAGCAGCTGACGGACCTGATGCGCTCCATCGAGCGGTTGACGGGCGTCTACTCGGTCGAGCGAATCTAGCCCGCTCCTGTGCTACAGCGCGCGGCGGACCCGCGGCCCCGTCTTCCTGGACGGGGCCGCCTCAACGCGAGGTGTGCTGCATGGCGCGCAAGGCAATCCACTCGGACGACGCCCCCAAGGCGATTGGCCCCTACTCCCAGGCCGTGCAGGTGGACGCCGGGAAGATGACGTTCCTGTCCGGCCAGATTCCCCTGGACCCGAAGACGATGGAGCTCGTCCCCGGTGACGTCGTCGCGCAGGCCGAGCAGGTGATGAAGAACCTGCAGGCCGTGCTCGCCGCCAGCGGCCTGGACTTCTCCCACGTCGTGCGCTGCACCATCTTCCTCACCGACCTGGGGGACTTCGCCAAGGTGAACGAAGTGTACGGCCGCGCCTTCACCGGCTCCCCGCCGGCCCGCGCCACCGTGCAGGTGTCCGCGCTGCCGCGCGGCTCCAAGGTGGAGATCGACGCCATCGCCGTGTCCTGACGCGGACAACGGACCCACGCACCGCTGGAAACACGAAGGCCGTCGGTTCCCACGCAGGGAGCCGACGGCCTGGGTGCTTCAGGCGCGGGGGAGGGCTACTTCGCTTCCGCCGCCACCGCTCCGGTCTTCTTCAGCTCCTCGTCGATGACGCGCTTGAAGGCATCGAAGGGCTGCGCACCCACCAGCGTGCGGCCGTTGATGAAGAAGGTGGGCGTGCCGTTGGCGCCCTTGGAGGCACCGTCCGCCATGTCCGCCTCGATCTGCTTGTCGAACTTGTTGGAGTCCAGGGCGGCCTTGAACTTGTTCATGTCCAGGTTCAGCTCCTGGGCGTACTTCTCCAGGCTCTCGCGGTCCAGGGCGCGCTGGTTGGCGAAGAGCTTGTCGTGCATCTCCCAGAACTTGCCCTGCTCGTGGGCGGCCATGGATGCCTGGGCGGCGAGCTTCGCGTGCTGGTGGAAGGGCAGGGGCTGGTGCTTGAAGGCGAACTTGACCTTGCCCTTGTACTCCTTCTCCACCTGCTCGATGGTCGGCACGGCGCGGCCGCAGAAGGGGCACTCGAAGTCGGACCAGGCGACGATGGTCACGGGCGCGTTCTTCGGACCGCGGACCGGGGCGTTGCCCACTTCCACCTTCTGCACCGCCGGCTCGGCGGGCGCCGCGGGGGCGGCCGGAGCGGCGTTGACGTTGTCCTGGTTCAGCTTGGCGTAGAGGTCCTCCGCCTTGGTGCCGGCCGCGAGCGCCTTGTCGGCCTTGGCGATCTCCTGGTCGATGAGGGGCTTGAAGGCCTCGAAGGGCTGCGCGCCGGAGAGGAAGCGGCCGTTGATGAAGAAGGCCGGCGTGCCGTTGGCGCCCACCGCCATGCCCGAGGCGGAGTCCGCGTCAATCTTCGCGGAGAACTTGTTGGAGTCCAGGGCGGCCTTGAACTTGTTCATGTCCAGGTTCAGCTCCTGGGCGTACTTCTCCAGGCTCTCGCGGTCCAGGGCGCGCTGGTTGGCGAAGAGCTTGTCGTGCATCTCCCAGAACTTGCCCTGCTCGTGGGCGGCCATGGAGGCCTGCGCGGCGAGCTTCGCGTGCGAGTGCATGGGCAGCGGCTGGTGGCGGAACACCACGCGCACGTCCTTGCCGTAGGTGTCCTTGATCTTGTTGATGGTGGGGACGGCGCGGCTGCAGAACGGGCACTCGAAGTCGGACCACTCGACGATGGTCACCTTCGCGGTGGCCGGGCCGACGACGGGGGAGTCCGCGGGGACGTCCACCTTCTTCGCGGCGGCGGGCTCCGCCTGCTGCTGGGCGCGGGCCGGGGCGCGCTCGACGCCCTTCTCCATGATGCGCGCGTAGACCTGCGACGGGGCGACGCCGCTCTTCACCAGGCCCTCGGCCTTGGAGAGCTCCTCGTCGATGAGGGCCTTGAAGTTGTCGATGGGCTGCGCGCCGGAGAGGAAGCGGCCGTTGATGAAGAAGGCCGGCGTGCCGCTGGCGCCCAGCTGCTGGGCCAGGGCCGCGTCCTTGTCGATGGCGGCGCCCAGGCGGGAGTCCGCCATGTCCGCCTTCCACTTCGCCACGTCCAGGCCGATCTGCTTGGCGTAGCCCTCCAGGCTCTCCCCATCCAGCTTCTTGTTGTTGGCGAAGAGGAGGCTGTGCATGTCCCAGTACTTGCCCTGCTCACCGGCCGCGAGCGCCGCGAGCGCCGCGGGGCGGGCGTGCGGGTGGAAGGACAGCGGGTTTTGGCGCATCACCACGCGCAGCTTGCTGCCGTAGTCCTTCTGGAGCTGCTCGACCGTGGTGTTCGCGCGGCTGCAGAACGGGCACTCGTAGTCGCTGAACTCCACGAGGGTGACGAGCGCGTTGACGCTGCCCTTCGAAGGGGCGCCGTCGACGGGCACCTTGAAGATGGTGGGGTCCACGGCGCGCGCGGGCTTGTTGGCCGCCTGCGCGACGGAGGGCGTGTTGCCGGGGGTGGCTTTCGAGCCGCTGGCGGCACGGCCGCCAACGAACCCGAGCACCAGGCCGACCAGCAAGGCCACGATGACATTGGGCTTCATGGGTTGGGAATGCTCCTGCGCCATAGGTCCGACTCCGGGCCCCAAGCGGGTGTCTGGGTAGGGAAAGGGCGGGGTACTTAACAGAGGGAATTCCAGACACGCAAGCCGCGATGACCGCCTGCGTCCGCCACGAATCCAGAGGCCTCGAAGGGGCGGACAACGACGCTGGGAGGACCAAAATTCCCTCTCACGGCGCGCGTCGTGCCACTGGGGCGGTCAGGGTTTCGTGCCAGGATGCGCGGCCATGGAAGCCGGTGTGCGCGTGGATACGTCCGGGGCCCTCTGCCCGGTGCCCATCCTGGAGATCGCCAAGGCGATGCGCCGCCTCGCGCCCGGGACGCTGGTGGAGCTGCTCTCCACCGACCGCGGGCTGGAGGCGGACCTGCCCGCGTGGTGCGACGCGACGGGCAACACGCTCGTCCGCATGGAGCGCCGCGGCACCCACTATGTGGGCTGGGTGCGCAAGGCGGGGTGAGCGTCCGTGGGGCGCGGGCCTACAACAGCTGAAGGACGCGGTCCTCCAGGCGGCGGCCGCGGCTGACGCCGAGGATGAGGACCTGGTGCTGGAGGAGGTGGCCGACGGTGCGGCTGATGACCTCCTCGGCCTTGTGGGCCTGGCCGTCGAAGCGCACGCGCAGCACGTCCGGGCCCTCCATGCGCGCGTCGGTGACGCCGGGCAGGGAGGTGATTTCGGGGATGATGACGTCGCCGCGGGCAATCTGGACGCGGAACTCGGCGCCCTGGCCGGTGAGCTCGGCCATGGTGCCCGCCTGCGCGAGCGAGCCCTTGTCGAGGATGGCGGCGGCGTCGCACAGCTCCTCCAGCTCCTGGAGGTTGTGGCTGGAGACGACCACCGTCTGCGTGCCCTTCATGTCCTTGATGATCTGCCGCACCTGCGCGGCGATGCGCGGATCCAGGCCGGCGGTGGGCTCGTCCAGGAGGACGAGGGGCGGGCGGCCCATCAGGGCCTGGGCCATGGCGGCGCGCTTGGCCATGCCGTGGCTGAGCGCCTGCGTCTGGACCTTCCAGGCCTCCATCAGGCCCACCTTCTCCAGGGCGCCGCGGGCCTCGTGCTCCGGCTGGGGCAGGTCCGACAGGCGGGCCCAGTACATGAGCAGCGCGCCCACCTCCCAGCCCGGGGGCAGCACCGCGTCCTGGGGCAGCGCGCCCACGCGGCCCTTGAGGGCGCCGGGCGCGGTGGGCGACACGCCCATCACCTGGAGCGAACCCTCCGACGGGTAGAGGTAGCCGCACATCATGGAGAAGGTGGTCGTCTTGCCGGCGCCGTTGGGCCCGATGAGGCCGAAGACGTCGCCCTTCTGAACCTGGAGGCTGACCGCGTTGACGGCGACCTTGGGGCCGAAGCGCTTGGAGACGTTGGACAGCTGGATGGCCAGGTCGCTCACAGGTCCCTCGCGCGCAGGACGCCGTAGGCGCCGAAGAGGAAGACGGCCGCGAAGGCGGCGTAGGCCGCGCCGCTGACGGCGAACTCGGCGAGCTTCGGGTGCAGCAGGTTGGCCGAGTAGTAGGACGGGGACAGGTAGCGCAGGAAGCGCAGCAGGTTCTCCTCGCTGACCGCGCGCCCCACGGAGTCCATCAGCCAGAAGACGAAGAGCAGGATGAAGTTGAAGACGAGGCTCACCGCCGGGCTGCGGAAGAGGCTGGAGCACAGGGAGGTGAGGGCCACGTAGGCCAGCGAGAAGACGATGGTGGCGCTCCAGAACTTCAGGAGGTTGAGCACCAGCACCCCGAAGGCGAAGTCGTCGTTGATGATGCGCGCGTAGAGGAAGATGGCCAGGTCGATGACCAGCACCAGCCCCACCAGCAGCGTGGCCTGGGAGAGGAACTTGCCCAGGAGCACCGACGAGCGGCGCGCGCGCACCGTGAGGTAGCGCATGGAGCGCGGCCCCACCTCGCCGCTCACCTGGTCGAAGCCCATCAGCGCGATGTAGGCAGGCAGGAAGAAG
Organism: Corallococcus sp. 4LFB; assembly: GCF_046520365.1. Lineage (NCBI taxonomy): Bacteria > Pseudomonadati > Myxococcota > Myxococcia > Myxococcales > Myxococcaceae > Corallococcus > Corallococcus sp. 4LFB. The sequence goes on along the minus strand of NZ_JBKGHJ010000066.1, from coordinate 17,066 downwards.
AGGGTGATCTTGAAGACGATGAGCACCACGACGGGCACCTTGGCCAGCGCCTCCATCATCGCGGCGTCGTTGCTGGCGAGGAAGCCCAGCACGCCCTGGTGCAGCTGCTCCGCGGCCTGCGTGGCCATCTCCGCGTCCCCGCCGGATTCAGCGAGCTTCGCGTTCACCTGGGCCTGCAGCTCCCGGGTGACGAAGCCCACCACGAGCAGCACCAGCGCGGAGAACATGCTGTAGAGCCCGAGCAGCACGATGGCCCGGCCGCTTCTCACGGCCCGGCGCAGCTCCGCTGCCCAGATCACCAATGTCTCTTTGAGTCCGTCCAAGGTGCACAGGACCCTACTGGACCTCCGGTCACCTTCCCAGGTTTCTCCCTGACGAAGGCAGCAATCGAGGAGGCAAGCCGTGGACAGCGCGCCCTCAGCGACTAGGATCCCGGCGGTCTGCTCCCTGCCCCCCAAGGAGAGCCCCGAAGCATGACGAAGCGCCGCCTCCTCGCCGCCCTGCCGCTGTTCCCCCTCGCGCTGCTCCTGGGTGCCTCCGCGCCCGGGACGGACGCGAACCCCGCGCCGTCAGCCGCTGCCCCGACGGATGTCCAGACGCTGGCGCAAGCGGTGACGGCGCTGGGAACGGACGCGGGCCCCGCGGGCGCCCGCGCGCTGGTGGAGCAGGTGGAGGCCGAGCAGCGCGCCCAGGCGGGTACTCCGGACGCGGGAGCCGCTTCGAGCGTCGAGCAGACGCAGGGCGATCCGGGGACTCCGCCCGCGGAGCTGGCGGAGGCGCTGGCCGCGAAGGACGCGGCCGCGCTGGAGCCCGGCATGGTGCCCCCGATGCCGGTGCCCTCGCGGGAGAAGGCGCCGCCGTTCGGCAAGCTCCAGGGGCTGCCCCGCGCGCAGGACCTGGTGGCCCGCGCGAAGCTGGAGGGCGACAAGCTGGTGGTGAAGGGCGGCAAGAGCGCGCCGGATCAGGTGCTCACCATCGACCCCGGCCTCCAGGCGTCCCTCACGAAGATCATGCGGAACTACCAGGTGCCCTACGGCGCCGCGGTGGTGCTGGAGCCCTCCACCGGCCGCGTGCTCGCGATGGCGGAGCACTCGGAGGCGAAGCCGGAGCTGCGCGGGCTGGCCGTCCGCGCGGTGTACCCGGCCGCGAGCATCTTCAAGATCGTCACCGGCAGCGCGCTCATGGAGGCCGGCGTCTCCCCCGAGACCGAGGCGTGCTTCCACGGCGGCAAGCGCCGGCTGAACGCGCGGCAGCTCGAGGACACCGAGCGCGACGGCGCCTGCTATTCGCTGGCCCTTGCCATGGGCAAGAGCGCCAACGTCATCTTCGCCAAGATGACCAGCAAGCACCTGAGCTCGGACGCCCTCAAGCGCATGGCGGCGCGCCTGCGCTTCAACCGCGAGATCCCCTTCGCCCAGCCGCTGGACGTGTCGCTCGCGTACATCCCGGAGGACGGCTTCGCGCTCGCCAACACCGGCGCGGGCTTCGGTGACGTGTACCTGTCCCCGCTGCACGGCGCGCTCCTGGCCGCGATGGCCGCCAACGAGGGCCACTGGGTGGACCCCGTGCTGGTGGAGCCGGAGCCCTTCATGCCGCTGCCGGAGCCGGAGCCTGTGCTCACGCCCACCGCCGCGCACGGGCTCACGAAGATGCTGGAGGAGACCGTCACCCACGGCACCGCGCGCGGCGTCTTCCGCGAGCGCGGCTTCCAGGTGAAGGACGCCGTGGGCAAGACGGGCACGCTCGCGGACCGCGAGCCCTTCCGCGACTACTCATGGTTCGTCGGCTTCGCGCCCAAGGACAACCCGCGCGTGGCCGTGGCCGCGCTCATCGTGAATGACCCCAAGTGGCGCATCCGCGGCTCCTACCTGGGCCGCGAGGCCCTGCGCCTGGCGCTGGAGCGCATCCCCGCGCCGGTGGAAGTCACAGCCCCGGCGGGCGCCGCCGGCAAGCACTGAAGCGGCCGTCAGGACAGCGGACGCGGGGTGAGCTTCACCAGCCCCGTATCCACGAAGCCCTGGAAGAACTTCAGCGCCTCCAGCTCCTGGAGCGGCGACACGTGCACGATGGCCGCCACGTCCCGCCGTCCGTCGATGCGCGACAGCAGGTAGCGCTCCGGTGATGTGAGGGGCAGCGTCTTCAGGTGCGCGGGCGTCACCATCAGCGCCGGCACCCGCGACGGCTCCATCAGCGCCTTGCGCAGCTCCGTGAGCAGCCTGCCCTCCGCGTCGCGCAGGAGCTTCGCGGTGTGCTCGGTGGGGGCGATCTCGTGCGCGCGCCGGACCAGCGCCTCGCCGTCGCGCAGGTTGCCCGCGTCCAGGAAGAGCTGGGCGGCCTGGAGCACCTCGTCGGAGGAGGACTCGGAGCCGATGACGCCGCCCGAGGACAGGTCGTCTTCGTCGTCGTCCTCCACCACCACGACGGTGTGCGAGCCGGGCTCCGGGGCGGGCAGGGGCGCCTCGTCCGACACGCGCAGCGCGTCCTGGCGGTAGAGCGCGTACAGCCGCTGGTAGAGGAAGAAGTCCGTGGCGTGCAGCGCCAGCGCGATGCCGTCGATGCTCAGGCCCTCCTTCGCCAGCTGCACGATGCGCTCGTCCATGCTGCCGGCCTTGCGGTCCGTCAGCTTGCGCTCGTCCACCTCCAGGCGCACGCGGCCGGAGGGGAACACCGCGCGGATGGCCTGCCACGCCGTCTCGCGGAACTCGCCCTCGCGGCTCACGTCCAGGAGGTCCACGCTGACGTCCAGGCCCTCCAGCTCCGGCGCGGCGTCCGTGGCGCGGAAGTCGAAGCCGCCTTCCTCCCAGGTGAAGGCGTCCAGCAGCATCTCCCGGAACTTGTGGGAGAGCACCGTGCGCACGGTGGCCTCCGACACCGTGCCCGTCATGATCAGGATCTTCCCCAGCAGGATGTGCGTCTCCGCCTGCGTGGCGAACGCGCGCTCCAGCTGGTCCTCCGTCAGGTGGCCCTGGTTGATGAGGAACTGACCGAAGTACTCGCGCGGCTGGTTGGAGCTGGCGGTGATGACGTGGCCGTCGCGCAGCAGCAGCTGCTTGCGCACGTCTCCCCGCTCCACGTTCAGGGTGCCGGTGGCCCGGCGATTCCCGAGGTGGACGACCAGGTCCTTGAGGGGCATCGTCGAAAAATCACCACACACGCCGCGCATCGAGCGCCCATCCTGCAACGCATGCGAGTCGATATCTACTCGAAACCCGGGTGTTCCCTCTGCGTGAAGGCCGTCGCCGTGGCCGAGGAGGTCCAGGCCCGGCTGCCCTTCGAGCTCTACGTCACCGACATCCGCCAGAGCCCGGACCTCTTCGAGGCCTGGCGTTACGACATCCCCGTGGTCCTGATTGAGGGGGTGCCTTCCTTCAAGCACCGCGTGGACGGGGAGGCGTTGGAAGCCCGGATCCGCGAGGTGATGAATGGCATACCCATTGCTAAAACCGTGGGCCAGGATGGGTAACGGAGTGCTCTTCTCTAAGAAATCCGGGGGGATACGAAGGGCGCAAAAGTGACGGGGCTGTAAATCTGGGCGGCTGGGAGGGGTGGTGGGGCAGAAAATGCTGGAAAGGAGGGGACGACAGTGGGCGTGAAGGGAAAGCGAGCGGGAAAGTCGGGCCAGCCTCCTACGGTGCTGCTGGTGGAGCCGCGTGCGGAGGACCTGGAGCGCACCCGGGCGCTCCTGGGGGAGGCGGGCTTCCGCGTGGTGCCCCTGACGCGCTTCGACGCGGCGGTGCCCCTCTTCGAGGTGATCCGCCCGGACGCGGTGCTGCTGGCCGCGCAGCCGCCGGACTTCGCGGCGGTGCAGACGGCGCGGCGCCTGCGTCAGGTGGGCAAGGGCACGGTGCCGATGATGTACCTGGTGGATTCGCACGACCGGGACGCGTGGCGCTTCTGCGTGGAGAAGGGGCAGTGCGTGGACGTGGTGCCGCGCACGGTGGATGGCGCGGAGCTGTCCATGAAGCTGCACGCGCAGATGCGGCTGAAGCAGTCGGTGGAGCGCGCGGCGGCCGGTGAAGAGGCCGGCACGGCGCTGGCGCTGCATGACGCGTTGACGGGGCTCTACAACCGGCCGTTCCTGCTGGCCCTCATCGGGCTGGAGGCGCGGCGGACGGAGCGCTACGGCGGGACGTTCTCGGTGGTGGCGGCGGAGGTGACGGGGTGGAGCGCGCTTCGAAAGGAGCACGGCAAGAGCATGGCGGAGCGGCTGCTCGTCTACAGCGCGGTGGTGCTGGGACAGACGGTGCGCGAGGCCGACGCGGTGGCGCGGGTGGGCGACAGTCAGTTCGCCATGCTGCTGCCGGGCACGCCCGCGGAGGCGGTGCCGGAGGTGCTGGCGCGGGTGGAGGCGCGGTTCGAGGCCGCCCGTTTCCAGATGGAGGGTCGCGTGGTGCGCACGGCGCTGGAGCTGGGGGCGGTGAGCTTCCCGGACACGGTGGGGGCTCCCACCCAGTTGCTGGGCGCGGCACTGCGGACCTTGAGGCGTACACGCGAGCTTCGGCGGGCGGCCGGTCCGGCCCGTCTGATGTCGGTTTGATTCAGTTCACGAGGGTTTGATGCACAGGGCGAGCGGAGGCGTGGGGATGGATCGGATCGCGGTGCTGGTGGTGGATGACGAGGAGTCGGTGCGCACGTTCCTGTCCGAGCTGTTGGGCAGCTCGGGGTACCAGGTGCGCTGTGCGTCGAGCGGTTCGCAGGCGCTGGAGATGCTCTCTGGAGGCTCGTTCGACGCGGTGCTCCTGGACGTGGTGATGCCGGAGATGAGTGGCCTGGAGGTGCTGCGCCGCTACCGGAGCACGGGTGGCACGGCCCCGGTCATCGTGTTGAGCGCGCTGTCGGGCGCGGACGATGCGGTGCGCGCGCTGAAGATGGGCGCGTCCGACTACCTGGCGAAGCCCTTTGGCAACGACGAGCTGCAGGACGTGGTCGCGCGCGCCCTGGGGACCCGCGTGCCGGAGCGCCAGGCGACCGCGCCCGCGCCCCGCGTGGTGCTGACGCCCGCGGAGGCCGCGGCGGAGGCCCGCGTGCTCATCTCCACGTCGCCGGCCATGCGCCGCGCGCGTGCGCTGGTGGAGCGCATCGCGGACACGGACGTGCCGGTGCTGCTCCTGGGGGAGTCCGGCACGGGCAAGGAAGTGATTGCCCGTGAAATCCATGCGCGCAGCCAGCGCCATGGCCGGCCGTTCATCAAGGTGAACTGCGCGGCGCTGCCGGGGGAGCTGCTGGAGAGCGAGCTGTTCGGCCACGAGCGCGGCGCCTTCACGGGCGCCACGGCGGAGAAGCCGGGCAAGTTCGAGCTGGCGGATCAGGGCACCATCTTCCTGGATGAGATTGGCGAGATGGCCATCCGCCTCCAGGCGAAGCTGCTCCAGGTGCTGCAGGACGAGGAGTTCTTCCGCGTCGGCGGCAAGAAGAGCGTCCGCGTGGACAGCCGCGTGGTGGTGGCGACGAACCGCGACCTGGAGAAGGAGATCGCGCTCGGCAACTTCCGCGAGGACCTCTACTACCGCCTCAACGTGGTGGCCATCCGCCTGCCGCCCCTGCGCGAGCGCCGGGAGGACGTGGTGCCGCTCACGGACCACTTCCTGAAGAAGTACGGCAAGGGCTTCATGACGAACGTGTCCGAGCTGCCCTCCGAGGTGCTCCACGCGTTCACCGACTACGAGTGGCCGGGCAACGTGCGCGAGCTGGAGAACATGGTCCGCCGGCTGTGCGTGCTGAAGGACCCGACGCTGGTGCTGGACGAAATCCACTCCGGGGGCCGGACCCCCGCGAGCGCCCCGTCGCTACCCACGTCGTTCGGGGGCGGGGACGAGTTCATCCCGCCGCCGTCGCGCCACGTGGACGAGGCCGCCCGCGTCTTCGCGTCCCCGCCCTCGCATGCGCCGGTGTCGAACTCCGGCGTGCAGGTGCTGGAGATGCCCTCGCGCGGCGCGATGCTGACGCCGGCCCCGGTTGCGGAGGCCTCGCCGTTCAACGCGGTGGCGCCGCAGCGGTACGCGAACCCGTTCGACGCGCCGCAGCCGCCGCCCCCGCCGCCTCCGGCCGGGGAGCTGTCGCTCAAGGACATCGGCAAGCGCGCGGCGATGCTCGCGGAGCGCGAGGCCATCCTCGCGATGCTCCAGCGCACCGCGTGGAACAAGCGCCGCGCCGCCGGCAAGCTGCGCATCAGCTACAAGGCGCTGCTCTACAAGATCAAGGAGTGCGGCATCATCGACCCTCGCGCGAGCGCGGAGTTCTAACGCCGGTCCTGAAGACGTGAGACGACGGCCCTTCTTCCGGATGACGGGAGGAGGGCCGTTCACCTGGGCGGGCCTTGCGCGGAGCGGCCGTTGCCCGGTATCGCGGAGGGCATGACGGCTCCGCTCCTGCTGCTCGGCTGTGGCTACACGCTCACGCGGTTCGCGGTGGCGGAGGCCCGTGCGGGCCGCGAGGTGCTGGCCACGACCCGGGAGGCGTCCCGCCGCGCGGTGCTGGAGGGCGCGGGCGTCCGGGTGGTGTCCCTCGATGAGGCGCTGTCGCGAACCGCGGGCGCGCACGTCGTGGACTCCGTTCCACCCGACGCCGGGCTGGATGCCCGCTTCGCGCAAGCGCTGTCCCGCTCGCGTCCGTCGCGGCTCGTCTATCTTTCATCCACGGGCGTCTATGGCTCCGCTCGCGGGCGCGTGGATGAGTCCACGCCGGTGGATACGGCTTCCGCGACCTCCCGCGCCCGGCTGGAGGCGGAAGGCCTCTTCCTTCCGTTGGGTGCGAGCGTCCTGCGCATCGCGGGCATCTACGGCCCCGGGCGCGGCACGGCCGGACGGCTGAAGGCGGGCACGCTGCGCATCCCGGAGTCGGGTGGGGGGCGGCTGTCGCGCATCCACGTGGACGACCTGGTGGAGGCGGTGCGCGTGGTGCTCGAACGCGGCGCTCCGGGCGAGGTGTACTGCGTGGCCGACCGCCGGCCCGCGACGCAGGAGGAGACGGCCTCCTGGCTCTGCCAGCACCTGGGCCTCCCCATGCCGCCGCGCGTGCCCTTGGAGTCGCTGCACGAGTCGCTGCGCGGCGACCGCGCCATCAGCGCCGCGAAGCTGGAGGCCCTGGGCTGGACGCCGCGCCATCCGGACTTCACCACCGGTTTTGTCGCGGCGATGGAGGAGGAGGCGCGCGGCCCGGCCCTGCCCGGGTGATTCCGTCCAGAAGGAGCCGCCGCAGGTCGAGCGCAGGAGGGGGGCGCGGACAGTGGCGAATTCCGGACGGCGGAAACGGGCGTCCGCTGGGAGACCGCCTGCGTCATCAGCGGATCCCGATGGATGCCATCAGCGGGGGGCGGGGCGCGCTTTTGCGACGCGGGGTCCGCCGGTGACAGGCTTGCGCTTTCGAGCCGCCTGGAAGCGCGCGGCGTTGCGAATCCCGTCCGATGGGGGAACCGAAGATGTCCAGGTCGTTGCTGTTCGCGGCGTTCAACGAGGGCGTCCACCGTTCCATGGCCGGCAACCACGAGGCCGCGGTCCAGTCGTTTGATCAGGTCCTCTCCGTGGATCCGCGCCACTTCCCCGCGCTCACCGCGAAGGCCTTCGCCCTCAAGCAGCTGGGGCGCACCGAGGAGGCCCTGAAGGGCTTCCAGCGCGCCATCGAGCTGGATCCGACCGCGGCGGACCCCCTCCGCGAGGCCGCGCTCTGCCAGTTGGAGCTGGGCGAACCGGAGGCCGCCGCCCTCCTCATGGAGCGGGCGGTTCAACTCAACCCCACCCCGGGATACCGCGAGGCCGCCGCCATCGAGGTCTACGCGCTGGGTAACGCGCTGCTGACCCAGGGCCGGCGGCCGGACAAGGCCCGCTACCGGCTGGCCCGCCAGGTCTTCGAACTGGCGCTGGAGCTTTCGCCCGCCTACGTGGAGGCGGCCAAGGCCCTGGCGGACGTCTGGGAACACCTGGGCGACCCCACCCAGCGGGAGCACTACAACCAGCTGGCGACCCGGCTGCGCCCCGCCTCCTCCTGAGGCCGCTCGCATCAAATTTTTACAAATGCGGAGGGAAAGGGTGGGACGCCGGTGTTGAATGCCGAGCGGCCCCCCCACCAGGAGAACCCTTCGCATGATCGTGATGCTCGAGCCGGATTCCCCCGAATCCGTCGTGAACGCCGTCCTCCAGCTTGCTTCGCAGTACGAGGGCGTCACCCCGCGTGCCCACGTGGTCCAGGGCGCCGAGTCCACCATCACGGAGCTGTACCTGCTGGGCTCCACCGCGCAGGTGCCGCTGGAGCCCTTCCAGCAGCTGCCCGGCGTGCGCCAGGTGGTCCGCGTCTCCCAGAAGTACCGCATCATCGGCCGGCACGGCGGTCAGCGCACCACGGCGGGCTTCGAGTACAACGGCGTCAACTTCGGCGACAACTCGGTGAACCTCTTCGCGGGGCTGTGCGCGGTGGACTCGCCGGAGAGCGTGGACGCGATGATGGCGGCGCTCGCCCGCTGCGGCATCACCACCACGCGCATGGGGGCGTACAAGCCGCGCACCAACCCGTATGAGTTCCAGGGCCTGGGCGCGAAGTGCCTGCCCTACGTCTTCGAGTCCGCGGGAAAGCACGGCATCAAGGTCATCGCGATGGAGGTGACGCACCCGCGCCACATCGACGAGATCAACGCTGCGCTGAAGGCCGCAGGCAACCCCACGGGCGTGATGCTCCAGGTGGGCACGCGCAACGCGCAGAACTTCGAATTGCTCAAGGTGATTGGCCAGCAGCGCACCTTCCCGGTGCTCTTCAAGCGCGGCATGGGCATCACGCTGGAGGAGTCCCTCAACGCGTGCGAGTACGTGGCGAGCGAGGGCAACCCGAAGATCGTCTTCTGCCTGCGCGGCGTGAAGACGCACCTGGGCGACCCGCACCGCAACATGGTGGACTTCGCGCACGTGCCGGTGGTGCGCCGCCTCACCCGCATGCCGGTGTGCGTGGACCCCTCGCACGCCATTGGCCGCGCGGAGGCCCCGCCGGACGGGCTGCCGGACATCTTCCACGCGATTGGCCAGGGGCTCATCGCGGGCGCGTCCATGGTGCTGGTGGACTTCCACCCGACGCCGGAGAAGGCGCTGTGTGACGGGCCGCAGGCGCTGCGCCTGGAGCAGCTGGGCGCGCTCCAGCGCTACACGAACATCGTGCGCGCCGCGTACACGGAGGCCGTGAAGAACGGCGACGGGACGCAGGCCGCCACCGCTCCGGCCAAGGCCGTCAGTCGCTGAGCGCGTAGCTGCCCAGCACCCGGAGCGACGTGCACGCGCTCCGGGCTTCGCTCAGGGCCGCCTTCACCGGCGCGGAGTCCGCCGCGCCGTCCACGTCCAGGCACCAGCGGTAGTCCCAGGCGCGCACGCCGCCGGGCCTCGACTCCAGCCGCGCGACGTTCACCCCGTGCGCGGCGAAGGCCGTGAGCACGCCCGCGAGCGCGCCGGGCCCGTCGTCGAGCGTGAGCACCACGGACGTCTTCCACCGCGAGCCCAGGTGGGGCGGCACGGCCGGGCCCACCGCGAGGAAGCGGGTGGCGTTGTCCGGCGAGTCCGCGATGTCCTCCGCCAGCACCGTGAGGCCGTAGAGCTCCGCGGCGGTCCGGCTGGCGATGGCGGCCGTGCCCTCCAGGGCTTCCTGGGCCACGCGCCGCGCGGCCACGGCGGTGTTGGCTTCGGGCACGGGCTGGAGGTGGTGCTTCCTCAGCCAGCCTCCGCACTGCGCCAGCGCCTGGGGATGCGACAGCGCGCGCGTGAGGCCCTCCAGCGTGCGGCCCGGCGGCGCGAGCAGGCAGTGGCGCACGCGCAGGCGCAACTCACCGGCGATGGGCGGGGTGAACTCCAGGAGCAGGTCCACCACCTCCGCCACCGGCCCCGCGAGCGCGCTCTCCAGGGGGACGACGCCGCCGTCCACCGTGCCCCGGGCCACGGCCTCGAAGACGTCGCGGAAGGTGGGGCAGGGGATGCGCGCCGCCGAGCCGCCGAAGAAGGCGCCCGTGGCCTCGTCGCCGTACGCGCCGCGCTCGCCCTGGAAGGCGATGCGGCGGGGGGCGGCTTCAGCCATCGACGGGCTCCGCTCGCGGGTAGGTCCCCAGCACGCGCAGCGACGACGTGAGCGGGCGCAGGTCGTCCAGCGCGGCCGTCACCGCGGCGGACGCGGCGTGGCCCTCCACGTCCAGGTAGAAGCGGTACTGCCACGGCGCGCCCGGGATGGGGCGCGACTCCAGCTTGGAGAGGTTCACCCCGCGCTGCGTGAGCCGCTGCAGCACCTGGCCCAGCGCGCCCGGGCGGTGCTCGAGCACGACGAGCAGCGACGTCTTGCACGGCACGTCCGGCGCGAGCGGCGTGGGCTGGCGCCCCACCTCCACGAAGCGCGTGAAGTCCGAGCCGGGCTGCAGGTCGCTGGCGAGCACCACGAGCCCGAAGCGGCTGGCCGCGGACTCGCTGGCGATGGCGGCCACCGTGACGTCGTTGCGGTCCGCGACCATCCGCGCGGCGACGGCGGTGTCCGGCCCCGGCACGGCGCGGGCTCCGGGCACGTGCGTGCGCAGGAAGTCCTCGCACTGCGCCAGGGCCTGCGGATGCGACAGCACCTCGCGCAGGTCCTCCAGCTTCGCGCCCTTCACGCCCAGCAGCCGGTGGTCCACCTGGCTCACCACCTCGCCGGTGATGACGGCGTCGCCCGCGGCGAGCACGTCGTAGACCTCGTTCATGCTGCCGGCGGTGGTGTTCTCGATGGGCAGCAGCAGCAGGTCCTGCGCGCCCTGCTTCAGGGCCTCCACGGCCTGCCGGGCGGTGTCGAAGCCGGTGAGGAGCACGCCGCCCGGACGCTGGCCGTAGCGCTGGCGGGCGGCCAGGTGGCTGTAGGAGCCCTCGACGCCGAGGTAGCCCACGCGCAGGGGCGTGGTGTCCAGCCGGGTGACGAGCGCCTGTTGCCGGGCCACGGACATGTCCAGGATGACGCGGTAGAGGCGCTCGACTTCGTGCGGGTCCAGGCCGCGCTCCGCCGCCCGGCCGCGCAGCTTGCGCAGCAGCAGGTCCTCGCGCTGCGGGTCCCGGAAGGGCCAGGCCGTCACCAGCTTGGCGCGCGCCACGTCGTCGGCCAGGGCCATGCGCCGCTGGAGCGCATCGAGGATGTCCTCGTCGATGCGTTCAATCTGCGCCCGCAGGGTCTCCAGGGTGGGGATGTCCGCCATTGCCGGAACATAACAACTCGCGTCGGAGGAGCGGGCTTCTCTGGCGGGCCCTTCACATTCCCAGGCGCCGGGCGAGCTCCGGGGGCACCGGGTAGACGGACTCCTTTGGCAGGAGGCGCGTGGCCTGGTCCGCGCGGCCGTCGTCCAGGTGCTTGCGCAGCTTGTGCACCAGGGGCGTGAGGTCGGTGATGGACACGGTCCAGTCGTCCACGAAGCGCTGGATGACGGCGCGGCTCAGGCCCACCTGGATGCTGTCGTGGGGCAGGCCCGCGCCGCGCAAGCTGCGCTCGGGGTCCCACTGGACGTGGACGGGCGCGGTGTCGAAGGCCTTGCGCCACGCGTCCGGTGAGCCGTGGGCCTTCGGCTCGTAGCCGGTGAGGACGGCGCTGGCCAGGGCCTCCTCCCAACCGGAGCGCTTGATGCGCACGGCGAGCGTGCGCTCCTGGCCGCTCTTGCGGCCCCAGTTGGAGCGGTGCATGAGCCACAGGAAGCTGGGTTTGATCCACGTCATCCGGCCCACGGAGAACGGCGGGCCGAACTTCTGCTGCTTCACGGCCACGTCCGCGATGGCGTCGGAGTAGGCCTGGTACATCACGATGGAGGCTCGGTCGAAGTCGGCGCGGACTTCGCGGGCGGCGCTCATGGGCGGGCTCGGGGTCTGGCTTTCGGCTTGGGTTTCGCCGCGGCGGCCTTGGGGAGCTTCGTCTTGCCCATCTTGAGGACGAGCTCGAAGTGCTCCACGGGGGTGGGCGTCACGCTGAGGCGGCTGCGGGTGAGCAGCGGGAAGTCCTTGAGCGCGGGCGTGGCCTTGATGGTGGCGAGCGTCACCGGCGTGGTGAAGGCGACCACGGGGCCCACGTCCACGGAGGCCCAGTCCTCGCCGGGGGCGGTGGGGTCCGGGCCGGGCTTGGAGAGGACGCACGCCACGCCGACGACGGCCTTGTCCTCATTGGAGTGGTAGTAGAGGCACAGGTCCCCGGGCGTCATGGCCCTGAGGTTGTTGCGCGCCTCGAAGTTGCGCACGCCCGTCCACTCCGTCCTGCCGTCCTCCTCCAGCTTCGCGTACGCGTAGACGGAGGGTTCGCTCTTGATCAACCAGTACCGCGGAGTCGCCATGACGGCGCACCCTAGCTCAGGGAGGCGTCTCTCGCGCCTGCGCCGGAGGGGGAGAAGGGGCGCTCCGCTCGCACAGCGTCTTCCCCACGGAAGTGGCGTTCCCTCCACTTCAGGGGGCAGGGCCGCCGTGTCCTGGATCGTCAGGGCGCGGGCAGGAATGCACTCGCGCGGATCAGGCCTGCCTGGGGCAGGGCGTGTAGGCTGGCATGGAAAAGAGGGGAACGCGCTTGGGCAGGAACATCCCTTCCGCCAGGTCCCTGGCGGACGCAGCCATGGGCAGGGCATGGACGATCGAGCAGACGCGGCCTGACGACCGCAAGGCCCTCTTCGAGGCGTACCTCGCGGCGGCGCGGCTCGGGAAGATGGAGGCCATGACGAACGTGGGGCTCCATTTCCTCCTAGGAGACGGTGTCCGGCGTGATCCGAAGCGTTCCCGGATGTGGATCGAAAGGGCAGCCACGCTGGGGGATGACCTGGCGGCGTTCAACCTGGGCCTCGCCTATGACAACGGAAATGGAGTCCGGAAGAACAAAGGCCTCGCGGAGGCCTGGTATCGCCGGGCCATCGCCCTGGGGGCCGCCGCCGAGGGAAGCCTGGCGCATCTGCTGCTCGGGGCCCCGAGGCCCACCGCCAGAAGGAGGCGGTCCGGATCTACCGGAAGCTCGCACGGCGAGGGCAACCGATTCCGGCATACAACGTCGGTCTGGCGTATGAGTTTGGAATGGGCGTCCGCAAGAACCTGAAGCGAGCCACTGCGTATTATGAAATGGCCGCGAAGGGAGGCGACGTGGATGCCCAACTGGCCCTGGGCTACAATCATCTCAATGGCATTGGAGTTCCTTCAGACGCCATGTGTGCCTTTGGCTGGTATCGCCTGGCGGCGAAGCAAGGGGATGCCAAGGCATCCTTCAGCCTGGGACAGATGTTCGCGCAAGGCGTGGGCGTTCCCCAATCCAAGGCGCGAGCCTTGCGTCACTTCCGTGATGCCGCGAGCCTGGGACATGCGAGGGCCGCCAGATGGCTGAAGAAGCTCGAACAGCGCTGATCACCCCACGTTCGTCTTGCTGAACACCCGCAGCGCCTCCGCCACGCTCCAGGCCTGGGCGAAGCAGCCTCGCGGCCGGTAGGGCTCCGTGGCGTCGAAGATCTCCGATATCTGCCCAATCCCCGCGTGTGACAGGTGGTCCTCCATTCCAGACAGCAAGGCCCTCGCGGCCTTCAGGTCCGGGGCCACCTTCAACGTCGCGTCCACGTAATGGCCAATCAGCCAGCCCCACACCGTGCCCTGGTGATAGGCCGCGTCCCGGGTCCGCAGGTCGCCGTCGTACGTCGGCTTGTAGTCCTTGCTCCCTGGCGCAAGGCTGCGCAGCCCCACCGGCGTCACCAGCTCCCGGCGCACCACCTCCAGCACCTGCGCCCACCGCTCGCGCTTCAACACCGGGTGCTTCAGTGAGATGGCGAAGACCTGGTTCGGCCTCACGCTCGCGTCCTCGCGGCCGTCCTCTCCGTCCACCACGTCATAAAGGCAGCCGACCGCTTCATTCCAGAAGCGCTGGTTGAAGCTGACCTGCGCCCGCTCCGCCGCGCCCCGGTACGGGCCCGCGTCCTGTCCCAGCCGCTCCGCCCAGCCCGCCATCAGGCGCAAGGCATTGAACCAGAGCGCGTTGAGCTCCACAGCCTTGCCCCGGCGCGGCGTCACCACCCAGCCGTCCACCTTCGCGTCCATCCAGGTGAGCTGGTAGCCCTCCTGCCCCTGCCGCAGGAGCCCGTCCGCCGGGTCCACGCCGATGTGGAAGCGCGTGCCCTTCTGGTGGTGCGCCACGATGTCCTGCAACGTCGGGAACAGGTCGCGCAGCAGGGACTCGTCCCCCGTCTCCTCCAGGTAGCGGTCCACCGCGTGGAAGAACCAGAGCGTCGCGTCCGCCGTGTGGTAGACGCCCTCGTTCTCCCCGTCCGGGAAGTAGTTCGGAATCAGCCCGTCCCGCACGTAGCGCTGGAACGTGCGCAGGATGGCCGCCGCCTCGCGGTAGCGCCCCGTGGCCAGCGTCAGCCCGTCCAGGCTGATCATCGTGTCCCGGCCCCAGTCCGTGAACCACGGGTATCCCGCGATGACGCTCCTTGCCTCCAGCCCCATCGACCGCGCCCAGGCGGCGTCCGCCGGCCTTGGCGGATCGATGATGAACTGGTCCGCCGCCAGTACCAGCCGCGCCGGTACTCCCGTGCGCCCATGCTCCGGGGCGTGCTCCAGCAGCCGTTGCTGTCGCAGCAGCTCCCGCTCGAAGACCTCCGCGGGCTTCCGCTCCAGCAGGTGGACCGGCTTCTCCGTCGTGAGCCCGAAGTAGACCGTGTCCCCGGGCTTCAGCGTCGCGGCGAAGTAGCCCGGCGAGTGCTGCACCTCCGTGAAGTCATACCCGCGCGCCTGCTCCACCCGCAGGTGCTGCGGCTTCGACGTCTCCTCAAGGCTCACGAACGGCGTGGGCCCCTCCGAATACAGCCGTATCCGCTGCCGGGGGCCGTCCTCGCCATTGCGCAGCTCCACCAGCGGGCCGCGAAGCGTGACGATGGGTTCTCCCGCGTCCTTCAACAGCGGCCCGTCGTGCGGGCGCAGCACCGGGAACGGCCGCAGGTGCAGCGTCACCTCCGGGCCGGACAGGTGCTGCCACTCGAGGAACACCGTGTCCTCGCCGTGCACCAGCACGACACGCCGACGCAGCCGCGCGCCCCCCACCCCGTACTCCCAGACGGGAATCAGCCCCTCCAGGTGGAAGTGCCGCAGGTGCTTCGCGCCATCCTCCCGCGTGCTGCCGTCCGCGTGCTCCTCGGAGGTGAGCCGGTAGCGCTCCCCGTCCACCAGCGCCGTCTCCTCCAGCCTCGCCATCAACACCGTGCGGCCCAGCTTCTCCAGCGTGGGGATGAACAGGCCGTGGTAGCGGCGCGTGTTGCAGCCCACCACCGTGCCGGAGGCGTAGCCCCCTCGGCCGTTGGTCAAGAGCCACTCGTGCTTCACGCCAGTGCTGAAGTCGGCGCCGTCCTGGAAGTCGAACGACAGACGGGGCAGGGCAGGGGCAGGTGCATTCACGCCTTCGTCTCCTCCTCGCTCGTCAACACGAGCGCGGTCTGTCTGGGCAACGGCCACCGTCCATCCTCCGGAATCGGAGGCGTGCCCATTCCGCCGTGGCGGGCCTGATCACTGGACAACCACCCCCGCCCGTTCTTTCCCGGCAGCGGCGCGAGCAGCGGCTGCGGACACGGCCCTGAATCCAGCCCCGTGCCCGGGTTGCGGATGACGGGGCGCTCGCCCTCCTGCCCGCTGCCCCGAGGCCTTCGCCGGGGCTCGAAGATGTCCCCTGGGCGGGGACTCGCGGGGAGGGTAGGAAGCAGGGAACCCGTCAGACTTCGCTCCTTGAAGAGGATGCGCGTTGCGCTCGTGAAGAGGTTGCTCATGGAAGCCCACGCCACACAGCGCACCCCACCGTCACCCTGCTCGGGGCCGTGGGGAGGACAGCCGGACGTCCAGGCGCTCGCCGCCGCCGCGAGCGCGCTGGAATCCCCGTCCCCGGAGCCCTTGCGACGAACCCCCTGGGACCGCACTTCACGCAGAGGCTTCGGGCGTGGCGCCCCGATTCCCCGAGGAGACACGGCGTGGCCATCCTGAAGTCAGCGGGCATCAGCGGCCGCCAGCAGGGGCTGGCGGAACAGGTCTTCTCCCGCGCCGCCGGCGCACCGCTCGTGCCGGGCAACGACGTGCGCCTCTTGCGTGACGCGCGCGAGAACTACCCCGCGTGGCTGCGCGCCATCCAGCAGGCTCAGCGCTCCATCCTCTTCGAGAACTACCTCATCGAGGACGACGAGGTGGGCCGCGGCTTCGCGGAGGCGCTGGCCGAGCGCGCCCGCGACGGCGTGCAAGTCCACGTCCTCTATGACTGGCTGGGCTGCCTGGGCCCCGCGTCCCACCACTACTGGCGCTCCCTGCGCGACGCGGGCGTGGAGGTGCGCTGCTTCAATCCCTTCCAGTTCGACCGGCCCCTGGCGTGGCTGGGCCGCAACCACCGCAAGACGCTCACCGTGGACGGCGAGGTGGGCTTCGTCTCCGGCCTGTGCGTGAGCCACAAGTGGGTGGGCGACGCCCAGAAGGGCATCGCCCCGTGGCGCGACACCGGCCTGGAGATCCGCGGCCCCGCCGTGGCCGACCTCGTGCGCGCGTTCGCCCAGGGCTGGAGCACCATGGGGCCTCCCCTGGATGAGGACGGCTGCCTGTCCGCTCGCGCCTCCACGCCCATGGGCGACGTGGCCCTGCGCGTGGTGGCCGGGGTGCCCTGGAGCGCGGGCCTGTTCCGCGTGGACCAGCTCATCGCGTCGCTCGCGCGCCAGCGGCTGTGGCTCACCGACGCGTACTTCGTGGGCACCGCCACCTATGTCCAGGCGCTCCGGGCCGCGTCGCGCGATGGCGTGGACGTGCGGCTGCTCGTGCCCGGCAGCAGCGACATCCCCGCGCTGCGCCCGCTCACCCAGGCCGGCTACCGCCCCCTGCTGGAGGCCGGCATCCGCGTCTATGAATGGAATGGCACCATGCTCCACGCCAAGACGGCCGTGGCGGATGGCACCTGGGCGCGCGTCGGTTCGTCCAACCTCAACCCCGCGAGCTGGCTGGGCAACTCTGAAATCGACGTCGCCGTGGAGAACGCGCCCTTCGCCCAGCAAATGGAGGCCATGTACCTCCAGGACCTGGAGCACGCGACGGAGGTGGTGCTCAGCGGCAGGGCGCGGCGCCTGAAGG
>NZ_JBKGHJ010000669.1:0-3611 GCF_046520365.1 Corallococcus sp. 4LFB | reverse complement strand
CGCGGGCCGCTGGAGCTGCTCAAGGCCCGGCCGGCTGGTCCGGAGGGCCAGCGGGCCCAGGTGGACCGCGCGCGTGGAGCGGCGTGGCCGGGCGCTCCGACACGCTGGGCCGACGTGGAGCGGCGCGTGGAGTACGACGCCACGCTGGGCAACGTGGAGGGCATCGAGCGGTGCCTGGCCGCGGGCCTCACCGCCACCATGCTGGAGCAGTGCCGCCGCCGCTTCCTCGCGGGCAACACCGGCCGCGAGGGCCGCGCCGCCGTGCACCGGCTGTCCGGAGATGCCCTGGCGTCCGTGGGCCGGCTGGAGGAGGCGCTCGCCGCCTACGAGCTGGCGGTCCGCGCGGACCCGCTGGACCTGGAGGGGCTCAAGCGCTGGCGCTTCCTCCGGGCCCGGGTGCGGGGCTCGGCCGCCCCCCGGTAGGGGTGCCGGGTTCGCATCCAGCCGGGGGTCGTCTTGCGTATGGGAGCGCAGTCCCCGTTAACTCCTCCTCTCCCATGGCTTCCGAACCCGACGACAAGCTGCCGCCCCAGGGGCGCTTCAACCGCCTGCGCAAGCTGGCGGGCCTCTCCATGCACGTGGGCACGGAGGTGCTCAAGGCGGGCGCCAAACAGCTCTCCGGGAGCAGCCCCACGGACCTGCTCAGCCTGGGCACCGCGGAGAAGCTGGTGGCCACGCTGGGGGAGATGAAGGGCGCGGCCATGAAGCTGGGCCAGGCGCTCTCCATGGACCCGGACCTGCTCACGCCGGAGGTGCGGCAGATGCTGGCCCGGCTGCAGAACCAGGCCCCGGCCATGTCCTACGCGCAGGTGTCGCGCGTGATTCAGCAGGAGCTGGGCGCGCCGCCGGAGGCGCTGTTCCAGGAGTTCTCCCCGGAGGCGCTCGCCGCCGCGTCGCTGGGCCAGGTGCACCGCGCGGTGCTGCACGACGGCCGCAAGGTCGCGGTGAAGGTGCAGTACCCCGGCATCGACGCGTCCA
Organism: Corallococcus sp. 4LFB; assembly: GCF_046520365.1. Classification (NCBI taxonomy): domain Bacteria; kingdom Pseudomonadati; phylum Myxococcota; class Myxococcia; order Myxococcales; family Myxococcaceae; genus Corallococcus; species Corallococcus sp. 4LFB. The sequence continues at coordinate 2,633 of NZ_JBKGHJ010000669.1, read as the reverse complement.
TGGGCCACGACATGGACAACCTGGGCCTCGTCGTGAAGACGGTGTCCAGGACGTCGCGGATGATGGACGGCACCGCGTACTTCCAGGAGTTCCGCGACGAGCTGATGCTGGAGCTGGACTACCGCCGCGAGGCGAAGCTGGCCCAGGGCTTCGCGAAGAGCGTGGCGCGGCTGCCGGACCTGTACGTGCCCCAGGTCATCGAGGAGCGCAGCGCCCACCGCGTGCTCACGCTGGAGCTCTTGGAGGGCCAGACGCTCAAGGACTGGGTGCTGACGTCGCCGGACAACGACGCGCGCTTCCGCGTCGCGGGCCAGCTCATCCGCGCCACCTACGGGCCGTTCCTGGACGCGGGCGAAATCCACGCGGACCCGCACCCCGGCAACTTCATGGTGATGCCGGACGGGCGCATGGGGCTGTTGGACTTCGGCTCCATCAAGCGCTTCACCCCGGGCTTCGTCGCGGCCAACCGCCGCATGTTCCAGCAGGCGCTGCGGCTGGAGACGCTGGACGTGCTGGGGCTGTGCCGCGAGGTGGGCTTCTCCGTGGAGCTGCCGGAGCCGGAGGCGGAGGTGCTCTTGCGCGAGGTGCTGCACATCGCCGGGCGGCCCATGCGCGGTTCTCCGTATGACTACGGCACCTGCGACATCAACCGCGACATGCGCAACCACTTCACGAAGAACGCCGCGCGCATGATGCGCATCCGGCCGCCCCCGGAGGCGATGATGTTCTTCCGCGCCACCGGCGGGCTGGCGCAGAACCTGCGGCTCGTGGGCGCCGCCGGCGACTTCCGCCAGGTGTTCCTGGAGGTCGGCGCGCTCGTGGGCGAGTGAGCCCCGAGCGGTGAGCGGGGCAGGGCGGCGCTACGTGCCCGCGGCGGCGCGCGGGCGCTTGTGCAGCCGCTCCAGCTTGCGCGCCAGGTCCGCGCCCTGCGTGCTCTTGGAGAGGTAGCCGTCCGCGCCCGCCGCCAGCGCCAGCGCGCGCAGCTTCGACTCGTCGGAGGCGGAGTAGAGGACGAAGCGCGTGTGCTCCGGGGCCTGCTGCCGCGCCAGCGCCAGCACCTTGTCTCCACTCAGCGCGGGGATGTTCACGTCCAGGAGCACCAGGTCCGGCGCCGTGGTGCGCACCAGGTTGGAGACCCCCAGGGACGAGCGGTGGGTGCGCACCTCGAAGTTGTACGAGGTCAACGAGCGCTCCGTCAGCGCCAGCTGGTCCGGGTCATCGTCCACGATGAGGACGCGAATCTTGAGCTCCGACATGGTGGCTCCCCCTGGAACCGACAGTTGGGTGCCCCGGCCGGCAAGATGCCGCCCCAAGGAAGACAGTGACCCGGGCACTTCCCGAGTATGACCCACCCCCCTCCCTGCTGGCCAGCATCCCTGGAATTTTCTGGAAACTTCCAATTGAAACCACACGCCTCACCCTGGCGGGTGGGCAGCCGGTCCGCGCCTCGAGGATCACCCCCGCCCGGGGGCATCCCGGGCGCACTCCTCGTCTGGGTTCACCGCGATGGAATGTCCGCTGCGTTTCTCCATGGGACGGGAGGGGCAGGGAGTCGTTTCGCCGCGAACGTCCGGATGGCATAGCGTGGATGTCCCTTCCCAGGGGGGTGATGACCAACGACGGGAAGACAAGGGTGTCATCGATGGAGCTGAACTCGACGGGCCGGGAGATCCGCGTGGCGCTGCTGGAGGATCAGCAGGTGTTCCGGGAGAGCCTGGTGGCCCTGCTCGAAGGCGCGGGGATGAAGGTGGTGGCCCGGTGCGCGGAGACGGGCACGTTCCTGTCCAACGTGCGCGCGGCCGCGCCCGACGTGGCCGTGGTGGACCTGCGGCTGGAGCACGTGGGCCGCGAGGGCACGGAGGATGGCTTGAGCGCGCTCAAGTACCTGCACGACTTCCATCCGCAGGTGCGCGCGCTGGTGCTGTCCGGCTACCAGGCGCCGGACATGGTGGAGCGCTGCTTCCAGGCGGGCGCGGCGGGCTACCTGTGCAAGCTGAACGTGGGGTGTGACGACGTGGTGCGCGCCGTGGAGCGCGTGGCCCGGGGCGAGCGGCTCTTGCCCGTGGACATGCTCCACGCCAACGCCATCCCCCTGGACAACCTCCACATGCCGGCCTCCGCGCTGTCGCGGCTCACCCTGCGCGAGCGCGAGGTGCTGGGCTACGTGGCGGCGGGCGCGGACAACCTGAAGATCGCCGCGCACCTGGGCATCACCGAGCGCACGGTGAAGGCGCACCTGACGAGCATCTACCGCAAGCTGGGGCCGGAGAACCGCGCCCAGCTCGCGGTGCTGGCGTGCGAGCTGGGCGTCACCCGCCCCGTGCTGGCCTGAGGCCTTGAGTCAGGGCGCCGCGCGCTCCTCCGCGCCGTCCCGGAGGCCGCCCAGGTGCTGGAGGAACCACTCCCCGGCGAGCTCCGCCACCTGCTCCAGCTCCGAGTCCTCCTGGAAGTGGTGCGTGGCACCCGGAATGATGTCCATGCGCTTGTCGGTGCGGAGCGCTTCGTAGGCCCGGCGGTTGATGTCCAGGCCCAGCGTGTCCGCGCCGCCCACCAGCAGCAGCGTGGGGGCCCGCACCTTGGGCAGCACCGCGCCCGCGAGGTCCGGGCGGCCGCCGCGCGACACGACGGCCTCC
>NZ_JBKGHJ010000668.1:0-3615 GCF_046520365.1 Corallococcus sp. 4LFB | reverse complement strand
TCGACCAGCCGTCCGACACGATGTGGTGCATCACCAGCACCAGCACGTGCTCCGTGTCCGTCAGCCGCAGCAGCTTCGCGCGGAAGAGTGGGCCCTGGCTCAAGTCGAACGGACGCTGGGTTTCACGCTGCGCGCGCCGCTGGGCTTCCGCCTCACGCTCCGCCTGGGGCAGCGCTTCGAGGTCCACCACCTCCAGCACCGCTCTCGCGGCAGGCGTGATGACCTGGAACGGCTGCCCGTCGCGGACCTGGAATGTGGTCCGCAGGGCTTCGTGACGCCGTACCAGCTCCGCGAACGTGCGCTCCAGGGCCGGCACGTCCAGCCGGCCCGACAGCCGGATGGCCGCGGGCAGGTTGTACTGGGTGCTTCCTGGCTGCAGCTGATCCAGGAACCACAGGCGCTGCTGCGCGAAGGACAACGGCTCCGCGCCGGTCCTCGCCACTGGCGCCAGGGCGGGGATGCCGGTGCGGCCAGCGTCGTGCGTTCCGCGCACCGCCGCGTCCACCTTCCGCGCGAGGCCGGACACCGTGGGCGACTCGAAGAGGGCTCGCAGCGGCAGCTCCACGCCGAACGCGGAGCGGATGCGCGACATCGCCTGGGTCGCCAGCAGCGAGTGGCCTCCCAGCTCGAAGAAGCTGTCCTCCGTCCCGACCTGCGGCACGCCCAGCACCTGCGCCCAGAGGCCCGCCAGCAGGGCTTCCGTCGGGGTGCTCGGGGCCACGTAGCGGTGCGTCCGCGATGCTCCGGCTTCGGGGGCGGGCAGCGCGCGCCGGTCCACCTTGCCGCTCGTATTGAGCGGCAGGGATTCCAGCGCCACGAACGCCGACGGCACCATGTATTCCGGCAGGTGCTCGCGCAGGAAGGGGGCGAACGCGCTGGTGTCCAGCGCGGCTCCGCCCTCACCCACGACGTACGCCACCAGCCTCCTGCCGCCCGGGGCGTCGTCGCGGACCATGACCACGCACTCGCGCACGGCCGGGTGCAGGGCGAGCGCCTGTTCAATCTCGCCCGGCTCGATGCGGAAGCCTCGGAGCTTGATCTGATCATCCGCGCGGCCGAGGAACTCCAGCGTGCCTTCGGCCAGCCAGCGCACCCGATCGCCCGTGCGATACAGGCGGGATCCGGGCTCGGTGGTGAAGGCATCCGGGAGGAAGCGCTCCGCCGTCAACGCGGGCCGGCGCAGGTAGCCGCGCGTGACGCCCGCGCCCGCGACGTACAGCTCGCCGCCGACCCCGACGGGGACCGGCCTCTGGCGGGCGTCCAGCACGTAGGCCCGCATGTTGGCGATGGGCTGGCCAATGGGCGGCGCCTGTGTCGACGCGCGCACCACCGCCGCGGTGGAGACCACCGTGCCCTCCGTGGGGCCGTAGTGGTTGACGACCTGGAACGGCAGGTGCGCGGCCTCCACGCGGTGCAGCCGGTCTCCGCCCGTCAGCAGCGTGCGGAGCGCCGTCGTGGCGGGCCACTCGCGGGTGGCGACCGCTTCCGCGAGCACCGTGGGCAGGAAGGCGATGGTGATGCCCCGCTCCGTCAGCCAGTGCACCAACTCGGCGGGCGCCGTGCGCACGTCGTCCGGAGGCAGGTGCAGGCTCGCGCCCGAGGTGAGCGTCGGCCAGATCTCCCAGACGGACGCGTCGAAGGCCAGGCCCGCGAGCTGCGTCGTGCGGTCCGCCGCCGTCATGGCGTACGCGCGCTGATGCCAGTCCACCAGGTTGCCGAGGCTCGCGTGTTCGACCTCCACGCCCTTCGGCCGGCCCGTGGAGCCCGACGTGTAGATGACGTAGGCGAGCCGTCCCGCCACCGGAGCGAGGGGCTCCGGAGTGACGAGGCGCTCCCAGTCCGAATCCACGCACACGACCGTCGCCGCGCCTTCCGGCAGGGTGTCCCGCAGCGAGCGCTGCGTGAGCACCACCGGCATCCGGGCGTCCTCCAGCAGGTACGCCAGCCGCTCGCGAGGATGGGCCGGGTCCAGCGGCACGTACGCGCCGCCCGCCTTGAGCACGGCCAGCATTCCCACCACCATGCCCGGCGAGCGCTCCACGCACAGGCCCACGCGGACCTCGGGGCCCACGCCCAGCGCGCGCAGGTGCCGGGCGAGCAGGTTCGATTGGGTCTCCAGCTCCCCGTACGTCAGCTTCACGCCCGTGGCCGACTCCACCGCCAGCGCTCCGGGCGTCCGCGCGGCCTGGGCCGCGAAGCGCTCGTGGACGGCGCCGTTCGCGGGGAACAGGGTCCGGGTGTCGTTCCATTGCACGAGGACCTGCTGGCGCTCGGCCGCGTCCAGCAGCGGCACGTCCCAGACGCCCACGTCCGCGTCGCTGGCGATCCCCTCCAGCAGCATCCCCAGGTGCTTCAGCATCCGCTCGGCGGTCGTGGCGTCGAAGAGGTCCGTGTTGAACTCGAGCGACGCGGCCAGGCCCGACGTGTCGTCGGTCATGGAGAGCGTCAGGTCGAACTTGGCCGTGCCTCCGTCCGTCTCCAACGAACGCAGCGACAGGCCCTCCGCCGGCGGTGCTTCCCGCGTGGACGCGGCGGTGTTGTTCAGGGTGAACATCACCTGGAAGAGCGGCGTGCGGCTCAGGTCGCGCTCGGGCTTCAGTTCCTCCACGAGCTTCTCGAACGGCACCTCCTGATGCGCGTACGCGCCCAGGGTCATCTCCTTCACCTGGCGCAGCACCTGCCGGAAGGACGCGCGGTCCTCCAGGTGGGTCCGGAGCACCAGCGTGTTGACGAAGAAGCCGATGAGACCCTCCAGCTCCGTGCGGTTGCGGCCCGCGATGGGCGTGCCCACGCTGATATCCGCCTGCCCGCTGTAGCGCGCGAGCAGCACCTGCCACGCCGCCAGCAGGACCATGAAGGGCGTCATGCCCTCCTGACGGGCCAGCGAGTTCAGCCGCTCACCCAGCCCGCGGGACCACACCACCGAGCGGTGGTCTCCGCGGAACGTCTGCACCGCGGGACGCGGCCGGTCCGTCGGCAGCTCCAGCGCCTGCGACGAGCCTGAGAGCTGTTCGCGCCACCACGCGAGCTGTGCTTCCAGCACGTCGTCGCGCAGCCACCCGCGCTGCCAGGCCGCGTAGTCCGCGTACTGCACCGGCAGCTCCGGCAACGGCGAAGGACGGTCCTGCGTGAAGGCCGAGTAGAGCGCCAACACCTCCCGGACGAGCACGTCCATGGACCAGCCGTCCGACACGATGTGATGCATGACCAGTACCAGCACGTGCTCCGTCTCCGACAGCCGCAGCAACGTCACCCGCAGCAGCGGATCCCGGCTCAGATCGAAGGGACGGCGGACCTCCCGGTCGATGTGGCGGCGGACCTCGGCGTCGGACTGGGCCTCGATGGGCACCCACGTCAGCGCCAGTTCCCGCGAGGGTTCGATGTGCTGGATGGGCTGGCCATCCCGGACCTGGAACGTCGTGCGCAGGGCTTCGTGACGACGCACCAGCTCCGTGAAGGTGCGGCGGAGTGCTTCGACATCCAGGGTGCCGGTGAGTCGGACCGCGGCCGGGAGGTTGTAGGAGGCGCTTCCCGGCTGGAGTTGATCGAGCAGCCACAACCGCTGCTGCGCGAAGGACAACGGCGCCTGACCCGTGCGAGCCGTGGCCACGAGCT
>NZ_JBKGHJ010000667.1:0-3618 GCF_046520365.1 Corallococcus sp. 4LFB | reverse complement strand
GGAAGCTGGGCGTGTGGTCGGTGACGGGCCTGACACCGCCACGCCGACGGGGGCGCGGCTGGACACCGCGAGCCCACGGCAGCCCTCCGCGCGGCTGGCGCCCGGCCTGTGCGTGCGAAGTGGCCGGCTGTTCGTCCACGGCGGCGACCTGGGCGGCGCGCCCACCGGAGACCTCTGGTCGCTGCCGGTCGCGGGTGGACCGTGGCGCCCCCATGCGGTGCGCAACCGCCAGGAGCGCAAGGCCGCGACGCTGCTGAGCACTCCACAGGGCCTGGTGCTCCTGGGCGGCGAAGCCGTGACGGGCGAGCTGGCCGTGCCGGTGATGTCCTGCGACCCGGCCTCCGCGAGCCCGGCCTGGCCGGGCCCTGGCCCCGCTGCCCATCACCGCGAACCTGCCCGGCGTGCTCGTGGCGACGCCGACCGCCGAGGGGCTGGAGGCGCTCGTCTGGGCGGACACGACGCGTCCCCGCAGGATGACGCTGAAGGCGGGAGAGGACGCCTGGGTCGCGGGACCGCTGGAGCCCGCGGGCACGAACCCTCCGGTTCCAGGAGAGGCGCTGTACGTCGACGGCCGCGTGCTCCTCGTGGATCCGGCGCCGCTGCCCGCGTCGGAGGTCGTCTTCTCACTGGGCGGGCGCGGGCACCTGGCCTTCCTGCCGGAGCTGGCCCTGTTGCCGGAGGAGCTCCTGCGCTTCAACGTCGCCAACGACGGCGCCGTGTTCATCGAGCCCCGCGAGGGTCAGCCGCTCCCGCTCGACTCCCGGCCCGGTGGCGCGTACCACTCCCGGGACGCCTCCGTGGTCGGCGGCGCGCGGCGCTACTCGATTCCCGGACGGCTGAAGCGCCAGCCGTTCAAGCTGCGCCAGCGAAGCCTGGGCCCGTGGACGACGCTCGCGCCCAGCAACGCCTCCGGCATCGTCGCGGTGGATCCTCGCCTGGGCCGCGTCGTGCTCCAGGACGACGCGCCCGTGGGCCGCGTCACCGTCTCCGTGAGGGTGGGGCGGGGCGCCTCGCTGGGCGCGGGGCTGCTCCCGCCGGACCGCCGTCCACCCGCCGCCTGGGCGGAGCCGGACCTGCCGTTCATCAGTCCTCCGGACCGTCCTGGAGACCGCTCCGGCGCCGGCCTTCCCGTCACCGCGTGGATCTCCCCGGAACGCGCGGGCGGAGTGCTGGCGGCCGGAGGCCAGGAGCGGCCCATCGTCGCGACGGTCGCGCAAGGGCTCGGCTCCGGAGCGCCTCCGGTGCTGGGCCTCATCGGTTCGCCGCGCCTGCCGCCGGAGCGCCTGTCACACGGGCTGGACAACGGGCTGTCCCTCTTCGCCGCAGACACGGGCGCGGCCCCTGCATCGGCGCGGACGAGCAGGGCTTGTCGCTGGCGCTCTACCCGGGCTTCGGCGGCAGCGCGGCCACGGGCGTGTGGCTCGCGGGCCTGTGGCTCGCGGGGCGGCTAGAGCTGGTGCTCGCGCGAGGCCAGGCGGACCTGCGCTGGTGCAACCTGGCGCGCCCGGGCAGGTGGGCCTGTGGATGCCGGGCGGCGGCCACCAGGACATCAGCGCGCGGCGCTCGCTGCCTCCCGCCGACGTGGAGCTGCGCCTCTACGGCTGCATGGTGGGCGTCCATCGAGCTGCCGCCCTGGGTGCACCTCGTCGCCGCGGGCTGCACCTTCGACGCCGGAGACCGGGACGCGGTCGCCATCCGCGCGGCGGGCGCTCGAGTGCGGCTGCGGCACTGCACGGTGCTGGGCGCCACGGAGGCGGGCGTGCTGGAGGCGTCCTCCTGCGCCTTCGCGGGCGAGGTGCGCACGGACCGGCCGGACCTGGGCTGGCTGCGCTACAGCCTCCACGCGCGCGGCGGACAGCCCCCGGTGTCGCACCAGTCGCGGGTGCACACGGTGTCGTTCCAGTCCAACCGCCAGACGGACCCGGGCTACCTCGTGCTCGGCGACAACAACGGCCCTGACGCGCTCCACGCCTCCGAGCGCGGCGGCGTCCCCGGCGCCCACGGCGAGCGCTCCGACCACGAGCGCGAGCTGTCCGCGCGCACCGACGACAGCATGCCCATTGGCGTGACGCCCTTCCACGCCGACCGCAGCCAGGACGACCTCATTCGGATGAGCCGACCATGACCGTGAAAGCGTACACCTCCAGGTCCCGCTTCGACGAAGCCCGGCGATTCTCCGGCGTCTACCAGCAGATGGGGCGCATGAGCCTCGACGCTGACTGGAACGAGGAGGTGCGGCTGCGCACCGTGGACGCGCGCCGCCGCTCCGCCGACGTCGCCGAGGGCTCACCCGACGACGGCTTCCGCATCGTCGACACGTACCTCGTGGACCCCATCCGCAACGTGCTCGGCTGGACGGGGCAGGGGCTGGCCGCCGGCGACGAGCGCACCATCCCGCGCGAGCTGCGCCTGGACCGCTACGACGCGGAGACGCTGCCCTTCGTGGTGCGCAGCCGGGGCCACATCGCGCTGCGCCGCACGCTGCCCGCGCCCCTGGACCTCACGGCCGTGCCGCGCTCCGACGGCACGGACTTCACCGCCTCCGCGCTCGTCATCGGCCTGCGCTTCGAGCGGCCGCCCACCGACGATGAGATCATCGACCTGCGCGTGGTGGTCGCGGACACGGACGGCCACGAGACCATCATCTCCGCCGGCCTGGGCCAGCGCCCCTCCGGCTGGAACGACGTGCGCTTCCCCGTCTCCGCGTTCGCGGACGTGGACCCGGCGAAGCTGAGCACCTGGGGCGTGCTGGGGCTGCCGCCCGTGGCCCGCACGTGGGTGAGCGCGCTGCGCGTGGAGGACGCGGCGCTGGGGGCCGACATCATTATAAGAGGCGGAGACGGGACGCTGCCGGGCGCGGGCCGCATGCTGCTCGACGGCGTGCGCATCTTCCTGGAGCAGGACCTGCGCTACTCCGCGCAGCCGGACCTGCCGGAAGCCACCCCGCTGGCCGCGCTGCCCACGGACGGCACGCGGCACCACTTCTTCTTCCTCGACTGCTGGGAGCAGACCACCACCCACCTGGACGACGCGTTCCTGGCGGAGCCCGCGCTGGACGGCCAGGACACCACCGTGCGCCTGCGGCTCGTCACCCAGGTGCGCGCGCTCCAGGACCTGGCCGCCACCGACGCGGAAGCCCTGCCCACGCCCACCAGCGGAGCGCGGCTCACCACCAACATCCCGAAGGGCGCGCTGCCGGACCGCTTCCCTCCGGAGCCGCTGGACCCGTGCCGCGACCGCTGCCTCGCCACGGAGAACGCCTCCACGGGCGAGGGCTACGTGGGCTCCGACAACCTCCACTTCCGCGTGGAGTTCTTCCGGGGCGGCGCGCAGCCGGTGGTGCTGTGGTCGCGCGACAACGGCTCCACGGTGCTGCCGCTCACCGCGCCCGCGGCGGCGGATGCGATGACGCTCCAGGTCTCCCCCGAGAGCGCCGCGAAGCTGCGCGCGGGCGACCTCGTCGTCATCGAGGACCGCGTCACGCGGCTCCAGCCGGAGGGCCCGTCGCTGCCGGTGCTGCGGCGGCTGCGCGGCGTCCAGGCGGACACGGGCAAGCTGGAGCTGGCGGACGCGAGCGCCGTGCTCACCACGGACCCGTGCCACTCGTGGTGGGCGGCA
>NZ_JBKGHJ010000666.1:0-3621 GCF_046520365.1 Corallococcus sp. 4LFB | reverse complement strand
CGCGGCTGGGCCTGGAGCGGCAGTCCCCCACGGCGCGGGTCGCCACCGAGCGGGCGAGGGTGGCGCAGGCCCGGTCGCGGCTCCTGGAGCTGCAGCGGGGCATGCTGTCGTCCGCGCAGACGCACTTCGGACGGTTGGGGGGCCGGCTGGACGCCCTGAGCCCCCTGAAGGTGATGTCGCGCGGCTACTCGGTGACGTTCCGCCAGCGGGACGGCGGGGTGGTGCGTTCCATGGCGGACGTGGCGGTGGGGGACGTGCTGGGCATCAAGCTGGCGGCCCACGGGGCGAAAACCCTGGGAGGGTGTGAAGAAATCGAAGCGACCGTTACCAGCCTGAAAGGCCCGGTGGACTGCTAGCGGGCCACCCTCTACATTCCGCGCCCCGCTCGGGGAGGTGGATGGCCGTGGCGAAGTCGGACAAGAACCCCAAGGTGGAGCCCGCTCCGGAGCAGTACGGGGACGTGGTGTCGCGCCTGGAAGAGACGGTGGCGCGGCTGGAAAGCGGCGACCTGTCGCTGGAAGAGTCGCTCAAGGCGTTCGAGGAGGGCATCCGCCTGGTCCGCCGGGGCGAGAAGCTGCTCACGGAGGCCGAGCAGCGCATCGAGCAGCTGCTGGTGGACGAGGATGGCCAGGAGGTCGTCGCGCCGCTGGCGGTGGCGCCCGGCCCGCTCCCCAGGCCGCACCCCGGTCGCCGCGCAGGCGCGTCCGCCACCGGAGGACGATGTCCCGTTCTAGGCATCAGGGGAAGGGCGGAGGCCGGGCATGTCGAAGCCGAAGATTACGATTGTCGATGACGACCGCGACACGCGCGAGCTGCTCGCCGAGGCCCTGGGGGCCGAGGGGTTCGAGGTGATGTCCGCGGCCAACGGCCTGCGGCTCGTCGCGTCGCTGGAGCTGCACCGGCCGCACGCCATCCTCCTGGACGTGAACATGTCCTGGATCAACGGCTTCGAGCTGTGCCAGGCCGTGAAGCAGAACAAGCAGTTCCGGGACATCCCCATCATCTTCATCAGCGGGCGGGGAGACCCGGAGGACAAGCGGCGCGGCATGGAGGTCGGCGCGGCCGACTACTTCGTGAAGCCGCTGGAGCTGGACGCGCTCGTCAATCGCATCCGCGAACTCATCCCCGCCGACGTGGCGAAGGAGCCCTGACGCCGATGGCCGCTTTCAACCTGGACCCCTTCATGCGCACGCAGCAGGAGCGGGTGGAGACGCTCCTGCGCGAGAGCGCGGAACGCTGGGGCCCCGCGGGCACGCCGCCGAAGCTGGCGGAGTCCATGCGCTACTCGCTGCTCGCGGGCGGCAAGCGCCTGCGCCCGGTGCTGTGCCTGGCCTTCGCGGACGCGGTGACGAGGTCGAGCACCGACACCGCCATCGTGAGGGATGCCGCGTGCGCGCTGGAGTACGTGCACACGTACTCGCTGGTGCATGACGACCTCCCCGCCATGGACGACGACGACCTGCGCCGGGGCCTGCCCACGAACCACAAGGTCTACGGCGAGCCGCTGGCGCTGCTGGCCGGGGACGGGCTGCTCACGGAGGCCTTCACGCTGCTCGCCTCCGGGCCGGAGCCGGTGCGCGGCACGCTGTGCGCGGAGCTGGCGCGCGCGGCGGGCGCGGCGGGGATGGTGGGCGGGCAGGCGCTGGACATCGCGGCGGACCGGGCCGACGCTGGACTACCTCCTGCGGCTGCACCGGCTGAAGACGGGCGCGCTCATCCTGGCGGCGTGCCGGATGGGCGTCCTGGCGGCCGGGGGCGACGCGGCGGCGCTCGCGAGCGCGGTGACGTACGGAGAAGCGGTGGGCCTGGCCTTCCAGATCGCCGACGACGTGCTGGACGTGACGTCGAGCGCGGAGGCCATGGGCAAGCCGGTGGGCGCGGACGCGGAGGCCGGGCGCTTCACGTTCCCGGCGGTGGTGGGCTGGACGAGTCGCGCCGCATGGCCCAGGAGCTGGTGGCCCGGGCGGAGGCGGCGGTGCGCCCGCTGGAGGGCGCGGACGGACCGCTGGCGGCGCTGGCGCGCTACTCGGTGGAGCGGAAGTCCTGATGGCGGACGTGCTGTCCGGCGTGGCGTCTCCCGTGGATGTGCGCGCGCTCCCCGAGGCCGCGCTGCCCGGCCTGTGCGAGGCGCTGCGCGAGGCCATCATCACCACATGCGGCCGCGTGGGCGGCCACCTGGGCGCGTCGCTGGGGGCGGTGGAGCTGGTGGTGGCCCTCCACCGCGTCTTCCACACGCCGCAGGACGCGCTCCTCTTCGACGTGGGGCACCAGGCGTACGCGCACAAGCTGCTCACCGGCCGGCGCGACCGCATGCACACGCTGCGGCAGGCGGGAGGCATCGCGCCGTTCCTGGATCCGCGCGAGAGCCACCACGACGCGCTGGCGGCGGGGCATGCGTGCACGGCCATCTCCGCGGCGCTGGGGCTGCTCGCCGGCCGGCGGCAGCTGGGCCAGCCGGGCCACGTGGTGGCGGTGGTGGGCGACGGCGCGCTCACCGGCGGCCTGAGCTTCGAGGGGCTCAACAACGCGGGGGGCAGCCCGCTGCCGCTCGTGGTGGTGCTCAACGACAACCAGATGTCCATCAGCGCGAACGTGGGCGCCATCCCCGCGCTCCTGCGCACGCGCAACGCCCGCGCCTTCTTCGAAGCGCTGGGCTTCACCTACCTGGGCCCGGTGGACGGGCATGACCTGGGGGCGCTCACCCGGGCGCTGCGCGAAGCCAAGGCGTCCTCGCGCCCGGTGGTGGTGCACGCGCTGACGAAGAAGGGGCGCGGCTTTCCTCCCGCGGAGGCCGACGAGCAGACGCGCGGCCACGCGATGGGGCCGTACGAGTGGCGCGACGGCAAGCTGGTGCGCTCGCGCGGCGGGCGGCCCACGTTCAGCGAGGCCTTCGCCCAGGTGCTGGGGGAGGCGCTGGAGCGCGACCCGCGCGTGGTGGCCGTGACGCCCGCGATGCTGGAGGGCAGCGCGCTCACCGGCTTGAAGGCGCGCTTCCCGGACCGCGTGCACGACGTGGGCATCGCGGAGCAGCACGCCGTGACCTTCTGCGCGGGGCTGGCCGCGGCGGGGGCGAAGCCGGTCTGCGTCATCTACTCCACCTTCCTCCAGCGCGCGTACGACCAGGTGGTCCACGACGTGTGCCTGCCGGGCCTGCCCGTCATCTTCGCGGTGGACCGGGCGGGGCTCGTGGGCGCGGATGGCGCCACGCACCAGGGCGCCTACGACGTGTCCTTCCTCCGGCCGCTGCCGGGCCTCACGCAGTGGGCCCCGATGGTGGGAGAGGACCTGGCGCCCATGCTCGCCGCCGCGCTCCAGGCCTCCGGGCCCTCCGTGCTGCGCTTCCCGCGAGGCACGCTGCCGGACCTGCCGCCAGAGCTGGCGCACGCGGAGCCCGAGCCATCCGGGCCGTCCGTGCAGGGGCAGCCGGCGCCGTCCGCGCTGACTGTCTCAGGTGCCCGCTGGCTCAGGCGCGTTCCCGGCTCACGGCTGACGCTGGTGACGCTCGGGCCGCTGGGCCTGTCCGCGCTGGAGGCGGCCCGGCAGGAGCCCGGCTGGAGCGGTCCTGGACGCGCGCCGGGCGTGGCCCCTGGACGAGGCCGCGCGTCCGTGGCGAGTCCGCTG
>NZ_JBKGHJ010000665.1:0-3650 GCF_046520365.1 Corallococcus sp. 4LFB | reverse complement strand
CCCGGACGCGGCTCGGTGCCCGCCTCGTGGCAGGCCCTGCTCGGGCCCTGGCTCGCGGGCGACGAGGTGGACTGGTCCATGCTGCACGACGGCGCCTCGCCCCGCCGCGTCCGCCTGCCGCTCTATCCCTTCGAGCGGCAGCGGCTGTGGGTGGAGCCGCGCGCCCCGGAGGCCCAGGCCCCCGCGAAGGACAAGGACGCCTTCTGGCGTAAGCGCCCGGACATGGCGGACTGGTTCTACCGCGCGCAGTGGAAGCAGTCCGCGCTGCCGCTGGAGCCCGTGCCCGCGACGCGCGAGACGTTCCTCGTCTTCTCCGACGGCGCGCCGCTCACCCGGAAGCTCATCGAACGGCTGGGCCGCCGGGGCACCGTCGTCACCGTGACGCCGGGCGAAGCGTTCTCGAAGCAGGGCGACGCGGCGTTCAGCCTGCCCGTGTCGGACCGCAAGGCCTACGAGCTGCTGGTGCTGGAGCTGAGGAGCCGCCAGCTCTTGCCGGACCGCGTGCTCCACTTCTGGGGCCTTCAGTCCGTGGACGCGCCCCGGCCCGCCAACGACCTGGACGCGCTGGTGGCCTCGCAGGAGCAGGGCCTCTTCAGCCTGCTGTTCTTCGGCCAGGCGCTGGGGCAGCTCGCGGTGACGCGGTCCATGCGGCTGCTCGCGTTCTCCAACGACGTCTTCGACGTCACCGGCGAGGAGGCGCTGCGCTACGAGCAGAGCTCCGTGTCGGGCATCTGCAAGGTGCTCCAGCAGGAGTACAACAACCTCCACTGCCGCGCGGTGGACCTCTCCGTGCCGGAAGGCGGCGCCTGGAAGGTGGACGCGCTGGCGGACGCGCTGGAGCGCGAGGTGCTGTCCTCCATCGGGGACGTGCTCTGCGCGTACCGGGGCACCCGCCGGTGGATCCAGTTCTACGAGCCCGTGCGCGTGACGGCCGAGGCGCCGAAGCCGCCGCTCGTCCACAAGGGCGAGACGTACCTCGTCTATTACGGCCTGGAGGGCATCGGCTTCCTCACCGCGCGGCGCATGCTGGAGCAGGGCGCGCGGCTCATCATCCTGGAGGAGCCGGACTTCCCGGAGCCCGACGAGTGGGGGCAGTGGCTGGGCGCGAAGCGCCGCGAGCCGATTGGCGTCCGCGTGGGCAACGCGGTGGGGCTCCAGGCGGCGGGCCATGACTTCGTGCTGAAGAAGGCCCGGCTGGATGACGTGGAGGCCATGCGGCGCGTGCTGGCGGAGGCCGAGGCGGAAGCCGGCCCCATCCGCGGGCTGCTCCACGCGTCCGGCGCGTCCAACTTCGAGCGCATCAAGCCCCTGCGCGACGCGGACCGCGAGCTGTGCAAGCAGCACTTCGCCTCCATCCCGCACAGCCTGCGGATGCTGGACGAACTCCTGCGCGAGCGCGACCTGCGCTTCCGCGTGATGATGAGCTCGCTGGGGTCGGTGCTGGGCGGCCTGGGCTTCATCGCCATCGCGAGCGCCAGCAGCCTCGCGTCCAACTACACCGTCCTTCAGAACCGCCAGCACGCGCAGAAGTGGGTGGTCCAGTACTGGGACTCGTGGGACATCGAGTGGAAGAAGGCGAAGGAGATCGTCCACCCGTCGATGTACGAGCGGCTGGCGCCCAGCGTCCTCACCGAGCCCGAGGGGCTGGAGTCCTTCCACCGCCTCTTCGCCATCCCGGACTCCACCCAGGTCGCGGTGTGCGCGACGGACCTCCAGGCCCGCTACGACAAGTGGGTGAAGCTGGAGGCCGTGCGGCAGGAGCCCGGCACGGCGGAGGTGCTCAAGCGCCCGGACCTGGACACGCCCTTCGTCGAGCCGCGTGACGAGATGGAGCGCACCATCGCGTCCGTCTACCAGGAGTTCCTGGGCGTGGACCGCGTGGGCGCGGACGACGGCTTCCACGAGCTGGGCGGCCACTCGCTGCTGGCGACGCAGATGGTCTCCCGGCTGCGCGAGGTGCTGCAGGTCGACGTGGAGCTGTTCGTCGTGCTGGCGCACCCCACCGTCTCCAGCCTGGCGGCCCACCTGTCCACCGTGGCACCCGGAGCGCGGGCATGAGCCACCCTGAAAGGAACGCGATGCAGCCCGAGCTGGTGAAGATGAGCGTGGAGGACTTCGAGTCCATGGACGACCTGTCGCTGTGCCGGGCGTGCGTCTGGGACGCGAGCATGAAGATGCGCGGCACCGACAACGAGACGCGCTCGCGCGTCTATGGCTCGCTCACTGAAGGCCAGCGCGCGGTGTTCATGTTCTGGGTGCTCAACGCCCGGGGCCCGCGCGGCTTCACGCAGCTGCACGAACAGCTGCCGCACCTGGTCTACGAGGACTCGTTCTGGGACGGGCTGCGCGCCGCCGGCCGGCTGGTGGGCGTGCCGGAGCTGGTGACGCTCACCGACGCGTTCCTCGCCCTGCGCGACCAGGAGGGCAACGAGGAGGCCATCGCGAAGCTCGACGCCGCGCTCGCCCAGCTCATCCGCCGGGAGCTGCCGCGCTTCTCCGCCTTCATCCGCGCCCATCCGGGCCAGTTCGTGCAGCTGGACAGCTAGGGGACACGGCCATGGGAACGACGTTGATCCGCATGACGCGCCAGGAACTGGCCTCGCTGGACGACACGGCGCTCTGCCAGCGGTGCGTGCAGCCCGCCGCGCTGGCCATGCGCGGCCGGGGCAGCGACGTGCGCGAGGAGGTGTACGGCGCGCTCACGCCCGGCCAGCGCGCGGTGTTCATGTTCTGGGTGCTCTACGCGCACGGCCGGGGCTGGACGCAGATGTGCGCGGAGCTGCCGCACCTGGTGGGCGAGGACTCGTTCTGGCTGGAGCTCAAGCTGGCCGCGAAGCACCTGCACCTGGACGAGCTGCTGGCGCAGACGGAGGCCTTCGAGAAGCACCTGCGCGAGGCGCGCGCGGCGAACCGGCCCGTCCAGGGCAAGGCGCAGGACGACGCGCTCTTGGCGAAGACGCTCGCGCGGGACCTCCACACCGTCGCGAGCTACATCCGCGCCAACCCTGGCCAGTTCGTCGAGCTGAAGGACTGACATGCGCCGCGGACCTTCCCCAGCGCACCGCGGGACTCCCCGGCCGGCCACGTTCGAGCGTGCCGGCCAGGGCTCCGCGTGGGACCTGCTAGCGCTTGCAGGTCTCCTCGACCATCACCACCCACTGGCCGCCGATGTTGGCCTCGCCGGTGTGGGACATCTCCTTCGCGCTCTTGCGGTGGAAGACGCCGCGGGCGCCGGACTTCATGCCGCCCATGTTGTACTCGCCCACCCAGGTGAAGGTGTCGCCCTGCCAGCCGGTGGACAGCTGCTCGCTGCGGCCACCGAAGTTGTCGTGCCAGAGCGCCAGCAGCTGGCCGCTGCCCGGGTCAAAGCCGAGCGCGTAGTCACCGACCACGGGGAAGTGGTTCTTCGCCGTCTTCTTCTCCTCCAGGCGGATGGAGACCCAGAAGCCGCTCAGGTCCTTCTTGCCCGTCCACGTCGTCTCGATGGGGTAGGCGGGCACGCCCGGCATCGGGACGCGCGTGCCGGAGCACTTCCACTTGCCCTCGAAGTCCTTCAGCTGCGCGAGCATCGGGGAGGGCTGCGGCAGGCCGGGCGGCGGACCCTGCTGCGCGGCGCCAGCGGGCGGCGCGGCGTTGGGGGACGCGGGAGC
>NZ_JBKGHJ010000664.1:0-3662 GCF_046520365.1 Corallococcus sp. 4LFB | reverse complement strand
CTGGCGCTGCTGACCGGGCGCTCTGGCGTCCAGGTGCGGCCCTTCCTCGCCGGCACCCTGGGGTGCCTGGGCGCGGAGGTGATGCTGTCGGTGGTGCCGCTGGCCCTGGCGCTCGTCCTGCTGTGCCGCTCCGCCTTCCAGCCCGTGCGCGCGCTGGCGGCGGGCCTGTCCTCCGCCGGGGTGAGCCTGCTCGTCCTTCACGTGCACTGCCCGGACGGCTCCGCGGGCCACCTGATGCTGGGCCACGTGCTGCCGTGGTTCGCGTTGGCGGGCGTGGCGGTGTTCATCCGCTCACGCCTGCCGTCCCGCTCGTACGCGCCCTGAGGGCGCTGGAGCAAACTGGCCGCGGGCGCCCTACTGGAGGCGCGACAGCGCTTCCTGGGGGAAGGCGCGCGCGTCCACCTTGGCGTGCCACTCCTTGATGCGGCCATCCGGCCCGATGACGACGCCCACCCGGCGCGCGTTGGCGGCCGAGGCGTCATCCGCGGCCCCGTAGGCCAGCCCCACCTGGCGGTCCACGTCGCACAGGAGGGGGAAGTTGAAGCCGAACTTCTGGGAAAACGCCTGGTTCTCCGCCGGCGTGTCGAAGCTGATGCCCAGGATGACGGTCCCCTTCGCCTCGTACTGGGTCTGGTGGTCGCGGAAGGAGCAGCCCTCCGCGGTGCACCCGGGGGTGTCCGCCTTCGGGTAGAACCAGAGCACCACGTTCTTGCCCCGGTAGTCCGACAGCCGGTGCGTCTTCCCCGTCGAATCCTGCACGGTGAACTCGGGCGCCACGTCTCCCTGCTTGAGCATGTGCGATGCCTCCTTCATGGGGTGGAAACAGGGGGCGTCGTAGCACGCCCGGGGGGCAGGGAGCCGGGCACCGCTCGGGCGATGTGTGGAGTGGAGTGCAGGCGGACGGCGCCGGGGGCCCCCCATCAAGAGGCTTGAAACCCATCCGCCTCCTCCGTTTAGTAGGTGCACCAAATGAACGACTCCGACGAACCTCCGCCTGCTCATCCAGGGCAGCGGGCGGCCGCGCTCACGCTCTGGGCGCGCCAGAACCTCTCGCGCCTCATCTACATCCTGCTGGGCGCGTCCAACCGCATCCGGCTGCCGACCCCCTCGGTGCTGCCCATCGCGGGCGCGGTGGTGGGGCTCTACAGCGGCCTGGCCGCGGGCATCTTCTCCAACCTCATTGGCGTGATGAGCGGCATCACGTTCAGCGCCGCGGAGCTGACGGCGACGCTGAAGCCGCAGCGGCTGCGCACGCTGATGGAGTCGCTCTCCTCCGCGCGCTGGCACCTGGAGTACGCGCTGGTGGGCGTGCCGCTGGCGCTGGGGGCGCTCCTGCTGGCGCGGGTGATTGAGCCCGGCGGGCCGCGAGACGAGGTGAAGCGCCGCCTGCGCCTGCTGGCGCTGCTGACCCTGGGCGCGCTGTCGCTGTACTACCCGCTGGTGGGGCTGGCGGCGGTGAACGCGGTGTTCGGCCACGCGCACAACCTCCCCGCGGCGCTGCCGCACCTGCCCTGGTGGCTGATGCTGCTCGCGCCCACGGTGGGCGGCCTGGCGGTGGGGCGGATCTTGCGCGACCGGCCGGAGACGCACGGCCATGGCCTTCCGGAGGTGGTGCGCGCGGTGAAGAGCGGCGCCAACGTGGTGCCGGCGGACCGCGGGTTGCTCAAGCTCATCGCGTCCGCCATCACCATTGGCAGCGGCGGCTCCGCGGGCCGCGAGGGCCCCATCGTCTATGGCGGCGCGGCGTTCGCGTCCAGCGTGGGGCGCGTGCTGGGCTTCAGCCGCAAGGAGCTGTCCATCCTCCTGGCGTGCGGCGCGGGCGCGGGCATCTCCGCGTCCTTCAACGCCCCCATCGCGGGCGCGGTGTTCGCGATGGAGATCATCCTGCGCGAGTTCGAGCTGCGGGTGTTCTCCCCCATCATCCTGGCGAGCGTGGCGGGCACGCTGGTGAGCCGGGGCGTGCTGGACGAGGCGCCCATGATCAACCGGGTGAACTACGAGCTGGTCAGCGGCGCGGAGGTGTTCGCGTACGCGGGGCTAGGCATCGGGTGCGGGCTGCTGGCGTTCGCGTTCGTGAAGCTGCTGCACGGCGTGGAGCACTTCTTCCACGGCAGCATGGGCGGGCGGCTGTCCCCGTGGCTGGGAAAGAAGCCGCTGCCGGTGCGCGCCGCGCTGGGCGGCCTGTGCACGGGCTTGCTCGTGTTCTTGAGCCCCACGGTGTGGGGCAGCGGGCACGACTACATCAACATGGCGGCGGCGGGCCACTTGCCCTTCCTCTTCCTGGTGACGGCGTGCGTGATGAAGCTCGTGGCCACGGCGCTCACCATCGGGTCGGGCGGCTCCGGCGGCACGTTCTTCCCGGCGGCCCTCATCGGCTCCATGGCGGGCGGTGCGTTCGGCACGCTGGTGCACTACTTCTTCCCGCACGCCACCGGGCCCAGCGGCGCGTACGCCATCGTGGGCATGGGCGGCGCGGTGGCGGCGCTCACGCGCGGCCCGCTCACCGGCATGATGATGCTGTACGAGCTCAGCGGCAGCCATGAAATCATCCTGCCGCTGATGGTGACGTGCACCATCGCGTCCGCGCTGTGCCACTACCTCACGGAGCGCACCACGCCCAAGGTGCAGAGCGACGAGGACCTGCTGCTGGCCACGCAGGTGCGGGCCCTGATGACGGAGGTGGCGGCGGTGCCCGCGGGCACGCCGCTGCGCGCGCTGACGGACCAGTTGCTCACGTCCGAGGCCGGCACGCTGCCGGTGCTGGACACGCAGGGCAACCTCTACGGCACGGTGCAGGTGGAGCAGCTGCGCGAGGTGTGGCGGGACGAGTCCATGTACCCGCTGCTCGTGGCCAGCGACCTGGCGCGCAAGCTGCCCGCGCTGGCGCCGGACTCGGACCTGGCGCACGCGCTCCATGTGATGGACCACGAGGACGTGGACGCGCTGCCGGTGACGCCCGTGCTGGGGCTGGCCCCGTGCGGGCTCCTCACCCGCGCCGCCGTCCGGCGCTTCCTCTTCGCGCAGCACACCCGCGCGCACGCCGCCGGCGACTACCCCATCACGCCCACCGAGGCGACGCACTGAGCGGTCGCCCCGGAGGTGTCCGACGCGGGCGGAGGGGGGCCCGCGCGGGGGGCGGGGGCTGTCAGGAATCCGGGGGAGCAGGCATCCTTGGGCGCCATGTCCGAACCCGCCCTGTCCGCCCTGCGCGCCGAGCTGTCCTCCACCTTCCATGACGCCCGGGTGCGTCACATGGTGGCCCTGGGACGCAAGGCCCGGACGGACCCGGAGGCGCAGGCGCTGCTGGACGCGCTGGCCCGGGGGGACGCGTTCGAGCGGCGGCTGGCCCTGGCGGCGCAGTTCACGCGGCGCGACGGCGCGGCGGTGCTGAAGGCCACGGCGGACGAGTCCTTCCGCGTGCGCGCGCTGGCGTTCGAGCTGGTGTCGCTGGCCTGTGACGATACGCAGGCGCTGGAGGCGCTGCGCATGGCGCACGGGATGCGCCGCGAGCAGGCCGTCATCCACCAGTTGCGCAAGCGCAGACGGCACGCCGTCATCGACGCGTTCGTGGACGGGCTGGCGGAGCGCGGCGAGCACGCCACCTTCGCGGACACGGTGCCCCTGGCCTCCGGAGCGTCCCGCGCCAGGTGCCGGCGCAGGAC
>NZ_JBKGHJ010000663.1:0-3667 GCF_046520365.1 Corallococcus sp. 4LFB | reverse complement strand
GCCGCGCCCGCCGTCCCAAGGACGCCGTCGTGCTGCGCTGGAAGCTCGTCCAGGACGTCCCCGTCTCCTTCCGCCTGGACCTCGCGCTGGACCGCAACGCGCCCGCCCCCGAGTCCGCCCCGGCGGAGAAGCCCACCAGGGCCGACAAGAAGAAGAAGGGCGCCAAGGCCGCCGCGGCCCCGGCCCCCAAGGCCGCCGCCAGCACCGCCCTCCCCACCGAGTACACCTACGTGCTCCAACTGGACAAATCCGGCGAGCGCCAGCTCCACGTGACGCCCAACACCGGCGCGCCGGAGGACGCCACCTTCAGCGACCGCGGCTTCATCATCGACGGGCTCCAGGGCCCCGCGCGCAACCTGGCCACGCTGGTGCTGGAGCTGCCGCGCGACCCCGTGCGCCCCGGTGAGACGTGGTCCCTGGGCACCGAGCTCACCACGCCGGACGCCCTGGGCACCCTGTTCCGCCGCGCCCCCGGCGGCGAGCGCCACAACCGCGTGAAGCTCGTCTCCGTCACGCCCGGTGACAACGGCGAGCAGGTGGCCACGCTCGAGTACGACCTCGTGGAGCAGTTCGGCGGCACCCTCAGCGCCGCGCGCACCCCCCCGGCCGGAGCCGCCAAGAAGGGCGCGCGCCTGCCAGGTCTCGAAGGCGAGGCCATCGAAGTCCCGGACGCGCTGGCGGACGCGCCCGCCGCCCCCGCCGCGCAGCCGGCCCCCCGCCGCCGAGATGAAGGCCGAGGCCGCCGCCCCCGAGGCGCAGGGTGAGATGAACGGTGAGATGAAGGGTGAGATGAAGACCGAGTCCAAGACCAAGCACGAGGGCAAGGCCGGCAAGAAGAGCATGAAGACCAAGACCGAGAAGAAGACCACCACCGAGACGAAGACCGAGGGCTGACCCCTCTCTTCACGCGCGTCCCGCCCGTCTCCAGGGAATGGGCGGGGCCCGGTGCCCGGCAGGGGCGCTCTCTTCACGGGGGCGCCCCTGTTGTCGTTTCACCGCCCGGAAGCCCCTTCTCCCCACCTCCTGGATTTTCAGTAAAGCCACCATTTGACAGGAACAGAGGAATCGCGCATAACAGGACATATGTGGATGGCGGCTCATCCACGACAGGAAGGGGCGCCCCCCTCCCCCCCTTCAAGCGAGACGGTCATGGTGGAAGCGTTCACGAAGGTGTCCGAAGCGTCGCGGTTGCTCCTGGACAAGGGCCTGTGCTCGGCCACGGGTTCGGATGCGCTGGGCATGGTGGCCCGCCCGATGAAGGTGGATCGCGCGTGCATCTTCGAGAACCGGACCACGAACCTGGCGGGCCGGTTCCTCACGGACCTGCGCCACGCGTGGGCGGAGCCGGGCGTGGTGTCCCCGCTGGCGCACCCGGTGCTGCGCGCGCTGCCCATGCGCGACTACGCGATGGCGTGGACGGACATGCTGGAGGCGGGGATGCCGGTCAACTGCACCTCCCGCGAGGCGCCGCCGATGATGCGCGAGCTGCTGGAGCGCCAGGGCGTGCAGTCCGTCCTCCTGTGCCCCATCATCCCGGCCAAGCAGTGGTGGGGGTTCGTGGCGTTCGAGGACTGCCACCAGGTGCGCATCTGGCGCCCGGAAGAGGTGTCGCTGCTCAAGTCGCTGGCGCGGGCCATTGGCGCGTCGGTGCGGCACGCGAACATGCGCTCCTCGCTGTCGCAGGTGCGCACCAACCTCACCAGCGTGCTGCGCCCCGTCGTCGGGGATACCTGAGCCCACCCGGGTCATGGCCGCCCGCCTTCCCGGCGAGCGGGAGGGGGCCCGAGGGACTGAAGGGGAGCGGTAACGCGACGCCCCGTTTCTGCTACCCTCGCGGCCCAGCGCCCGCCCATGTCCTCGTTTGAGCCAACCGCCATCAGTCGTTCCCGCCCTCCTGACCTCGTCAGCGGCTACCGCCTGGAGAAGCTCGTCGGTGCCGGCGGCATGGGAGAGGTCCACAAGGCCACCCAGCTGTCGCTCGGCCGTACGGTCGCGGTGAAGTTGCTGAACCCGGAGCTGGCCAAGGACCCCTCGTTCATCGCGCGCTTCCAGAAGGAAGCCGCGGCGCTGGCGACCCTGAGCCACCCCCACGTCGTCGCCATCGTCGACAAGGGGAAGACGGACACCACCTACTACCTGGTGATGGAGTTCGTGGACGGGCCGTCCCTGCGTGAGCTGATGCGCAGCCCGTCCATGGAGACGCCGGTGCTCCTGCGCCGGATGCTCGAAATCTGCCGGGCCATCGAGTACGCGCACGGCCGGGGCGTCATCCACCGCGACCTGAAGCCGGAGAACATCCTGCTGGATCAGCAGGCCGGCGGCATCGCGAAGGTGTCCGACTTCGGGCTGGCGTCCTTCCTGGACGACGCGACGGCGGCCTCGCGCTTCGCGCTCACGTCCACGCACATGTCCATGGGCACCATCTCGTACATGGCGCCCGAGCAGCGCGTGGACGCGAAGAGCGCGGACGCGCGCGCGGACATCTTCTCGCTGGGCGTCATCCTCTACGAGACCTTCACGGGCGAGGTGCCGCTGGGCACCTTCGATCCGCCGTCGCGCAAGCGCGCGGGCCTGGACCCCCGCGTGGACGCCATCGTGATGCGGTGCCTCAAGCCGGATCCCGACGACCGCTATCCCTCCGTCACCGCGCTCATCGCGGACCTGGAGCCGCTGGTCCCCGGCAGCCTGCTGTCCATGCCGCCCCTGCGGCTGACGCGCTGGCAGCGGGCGAAGGCGTCCATGCGGCGCGCGGCGCGCGTGACGGCGCAGACGGCCGCGGGCGTGACGGTGCTGGCCGCCGTGGGCGTGCTGGGCGTGGCGTACCACCGCAGCGGCAGGTGCACGTGCAGCCGCCGCTGCCGGGCGCCGCCATGATGGGCGAGCTGGGTCCGGACACGCCCCGCAACGGCCCCGGCCGGGTGGAAGAGGTCACCGCGGACAAGCGCCGGGTGACGATGGGGGACGGTCCGGACCTGCCGCAGGTGCTCATGGCGGGCCGGACGCTGACCTTCGAGAACAAGGCCCTCGTCTTCCCGCCCGTGGACGAAGACAAGGAGTCGCGCGTGGGCCGCGCCCGCGTGGACGTGATGGGGCTGGTGGGCGGCGTCGCCCGGCTGACCGCGCGCGTGCGCGCCGAAGCGCCGCCAGCCACGTGGCAGCGCCGCCTGAAGGAAGTGCTGAACGCCCGCCGCCGGAGCCGGTGGCCGCGGTGGGGCTGATGGGGCGGCCGGGCCGCTACGTGATGCTCGTGAACCACGGCGCGGGCGCGCCGCTGTCCCTGGAGTGGGCGCTGGGCGAGCGCAGCGGCGCCATGCTGGGCCTGGTGTCCCCGGAGGGCGAAGCGCGGCTGGAGCTGTTCGTCACCGAGGACGGCGTGATGCAGGCCTTCGTCGGCCAGGGGAAGGATCAGCGCGCCATCGCGGAGCCCCTGAACCTGGGCCCGGACTGGCAGGCCCACTTCGGCGAGCCCCCCGTGCCGGTCGTCGGCTGCATCGAGGGCACCTGCAGCATCGAGGGGCTCACCTACACGGTGGACCGGCCCTCGCCCGTGGCGGATGGCCCCTCCACGCCGGTGGTGGCCATCCCCCAGGCGCCGGTGCGCACGGTGGCCGCCAACACGGTGCCGGCGAAGGCGGTGGTGCCCAAGAAGCCCGCCCCGCCGCCCCCG
>NZ_JBKGHJ010000662.1:0-3696 GCF_046520365.1 Corallococcus sp. 4LFB | reverse complement strand
GAGAGGAGGCGCCCAGCGCCGCGAAGGCCAGCTCCATCGCGGACCGCAGCATCCGCGTGAACGTGGAGGTGCTGGACTCGCTGGGCCTGCTCGCCGGCGACCTGCTGGTGGAGAGCGCGCGCGGCCGGCTGCGCAGCACGGAGACGGCGGCGCTCTTCGAGCGCTTCAGCCGCCTGGGCGACCGCTTCCTGCGCATCTCCGAGGACGTGGACGTCCCGGAGGTCATCCGCAACGAGCTGGAGCGCGCGGAGGCGGACCTGCACATGCTGCGCGACGACGCGTTCCGCTTCGTGCGCCGCAACGGGGACGGCATCAACACGCTGCACGGCAACCTGGCCCAGCTGGCGGACCACGTGGCCGAGGCGCGCCTGGTGCCGCTGTCCACCGTGTTCGACGCGTTCCCGCGCGCGGTGCGCGACATCGCGAAGACGCAGAACAAGGAAGTGGACCTGGTCATCGAGAACGCCGACATCGGCGTGGACCGGTCCATGCTGGCCGACGTGCGCGACGCGCTGGTGCACCTGCTGCGCAACGCGGTGGACCACGGCCTGGAGTCCTCGGACTTCCGCCAGCAGATGGGCAAGCCCGACACGGGCCGCATCCGCATCCGCGTGCGCGTGGACGGCGACATGCTCCACATCGAGGTGGAGGACGACGGCCGCGGCATGGACACCGAGCGGCTCAAGCAGGTGGCCATCAACAAGCGCCTGCTGTCGCCGGTGCAGGCCGCCGCGCTGTCGGAGCGCGAGGCCATCGAGCTCATCTTCCGCCCCGGCTTCTCCACGCGCGAACAGGTCAGTGAGCTGTCCGGCCGCGGCGTGGGCATGGACGTGGTGAAGCGCAAGGTGGAGACGCTGGGCGGCTCCGTGGGCGTGCAGAGCCGCCAGGGCCGGGGCACCACCATCACGCTGCGCCTGCCGCAGTCGCTGGCCCTCATGAAGGTGCTGCTGGTGCGCCTGGGCGACGACGTCTACGGCATGCCCGCCGCGGACGTGGTGGCCGTCATGCGCATCAAGCCGGATGACCGCATGGAGGTCTTCGGGACGCTGGCGGTGCGGCACCGGGGCAAGCCCACGGCGCTCGTGGCGCTGGGGCCGCTGTTGGGCCTCAACGGCGGCAACCGCTTCGACAAGCCTCCCGCGGTGGTGGTGCGCCACGGCGACGACTACGCCGCGCTGGTGGTGGACGGCTTCGTGGACGAGCGCGAGGTGGCGGTGAAGCCCTGTGGAGGCGAGTTCCTCAAGGGCGCGCCGTTCATCGCGGGCACGGCGGCGCTGGAGGACGGGCGCATCGCGGTGCTGCTGCACGTGCCGGACATCATGACGGAGGTGCGCCGCATGGCCCGCCCCGTCACCCAGGCGCCCGCCAGCCGCCGGCTGCGCGTGCTGCTGGTGGACGACTCGCCCATCGCGCGCGCGACGGAAGGGGCGCTCGTCAAGGCGCTGGGCACTCCGTGGAGGAGGCGCAGGACGGCGAGGAGGCGTACGCGAAGGTGCAGACGAACACGTACGACCTCATCCTCACGGACGTGCAGATGCCGAAGCTGGACGGCTTCTCCCTCACGCGGCGGCTGAAGGGCACGCCCGCCGTGGCGCGCATCCCGGTCATCATCCTGTCGTCGCTCGCGTCGCCGGAGGACAAGCGGCGCGGCCTGGATGCGGGCGCGGATGCGTACCTGGTGAAGGGCGAGCTGGGGGTGGAGATCCTGGCGCAGTCCATCGATCGGCTGACCTGAGGAGCCTCTCGTGGGCGGCGGCACGGCGGTGACGGGACTCGCGTTCCGGGTACTCCTGGTGGGGCGGGGCCTGCGCGGGCTGGTGCGCGGGCTCTTCGACGGCGAGTCGCTGGTGGCCGTGGGCCCTCCGGAGGCGGACTTCGTGGGCGCGGAAGGGGTGGTGCGCAGGCACTTCCCGGACGTGCTCCTGGTGGACCTCATCTCCTCGGAGGCGCTGGGCGCCATCGAGCGCATCATGGCCATGCGCCCCACGCCCATCCTCGCGCTGCACCCGGGCGTGCTCAGCGGGCAGCAGGCGTTCCAGGCGCTGGCCCTGGGCGCGCTGGACGTGATGGACCGGCCCATGACGCCGGGGCCGGACTTCTGGCACGCCGTCAACCGCAAGCTGGTGATGCTGTCGCAGGTGAAGGGCGTGCGCTCGCCGCCTTCCTCGCCCAGGGCGTCGCGGCCGGCGCAGGAGGGGCCCACCGCGCCATTCCCCCTGGTGGCGCTGGCCGCCTCGCTGGGCGGGCCGAAGGCCGTGGCGCAGGTGCTGCGGATGATTCCGCGCGGCTTCCCCGCGCCCATCGCCTACTGTCAGCACATCAGCCAGGGCTTCACGGAAGGCCTGGCGCACTGGCTGTCCACGGAGACGGCGCTGCGCGTCGTCGAGGCGACGCACGACGCGTGGATGGAGCCGGGCACGGTGTACATCGCCCCCTCGGGAGGACATCTGCTGGTGAAGCCGGACGGCCGTCTGGAACTGGATACGGGACCTGCCCTGCGGGGCTTCCGGCCCTCGTGTGACATGCTGCTCACTTCGGCCGGGGAGGCTTTCGGCAAGCGGTGCATCGGCGTCATCCTGACGGGCATGGGCCGCGACGGCGCCAGGGGGCTGAAGGAGATTCGCGAGCGGGGAGGGCGTACCATCGCGCAGGACGAGGCCACGTGCGTCGTCTACGGCATGCCGCGCGAGGCGGTGCTCCTGGGCGCGGCGCAGCAGGTGCTGCCGCTGGACGTCATCGCGCCGACGCTCGTGCAGTGGGTGGCCGCGTGCTGAGCGTGGGCAACAAGGTGCTCCAGCAGCTGTCCGCGCTCCTCCTGGAGCGCGCGGGGCTGAAGATCACCCTGGACGGCTACCACAGCCTGCGGCTGGCGCTGTCCACGCGCATGCCCGCGCTGGGCCTGAGCGACCCGGACAAGTACCTGCAGAAGCTGATGAGCGCGAGCGGCGAGGAGGAGCTGCGCTCGCTCCTGCCGCTGGTGACGGTGGGGCACACGGAGTTCTTCCGCGACGCGAAGCAGTTCCGCGCGCTGGAGCAGAGCGTGCTGCCGGACCTGCTCGGGCGGGCGCGGCGCGAGATGCGCAAGGTGTCCATCTGGTCCGCGGGCTGCGCCACGGGCGAGGAGCCCTACAGCCTGGCGCTGGTGATGGCGGAGCTGGGCGCGCTCTCGGTGGAGGTGGACCTGTGGGCCACCGACCTGAACCTGGCCGCGGTGGAGGCCGCGCGGCAGGGACGCTTCTCCACGCGCCGCGCGATGGCCATTGGCCCGGAGCGGCTGAAGCGCTTCTTCCGGCAGGTGGAGGACGGCTACGAGGCGTCGCCCATCCTGCGCGAGTACATCCGCTTCGATGGCCAGAACCTGGCCGCGCCGGTGTTCGACAAGGTGGCGCCCGCGTCGCTGGATCTCATCCTCTGCCGCAACGTCATCATCTACTTCGACCTGCCCACCATCCGCGGGCTGATGGACCGCTTCCTCGCGGCGCTGCGCCCGGGGGGGTTGCTGTTCCTGGGGTACTCGGAGAGCCTGTTCAAGGTCTACGACCGCTTCGAGATGATCGAAGTGGACGGCGCGTTCGTGTACCGGCGCCCGCTGGGGGACCGCCCCCGTCCGCCGCCGCCGCTCGCCCCCATGGCGACGGAGCCGCGCCCGGGCAGCCCGGAGTCCTTCGCCCTGGAGCTGCGCCAGCGGCTGCAGGC
>NZ_JBKGHJ010000661.1:0-3700 GCF_046520365.1 Corallococcus sp. 4LFB | reverse complement strand
CCATGCCGCCGCCACCGCCCACGTCGTCACCCACGCGCCACAGGCCGCCACCTACGCGGCCACCGCCGCGGCCCACGGCGCGGCGGAAGCCGCCGACGTCGCGGAGGCCACCGCCCGCGAGCGCGCCTGGCAGCGGCAACAGCTCCCGGAGCACCTCCACGCGCTGGCGTTTCCGGCGCGCGCCAACCCCTGAGCGCACCGCGGGTGCGCGACGCAACCCGGCCATGCCATCTGGCGGGCACTGCCCCGGCCCTGTCGTTTGACAAAGCAGGCAAAGTCGGACTTCCATTTTTATCATGAACTTCCAAAGAGCAGTGTCGTGCGCCGTGGTGCTGGCCTCCGTCGCCTGTGGCGGTCAGGCGTTCGAGGAGGACGCGGTCGCGGCGGAGGACCTGGCCAGCACGCGGCAGGCGGCCTTCTCCGGCGTGAACGGCACGGTGTGCGAGGAGAGCCCGTACAACTGCAAGCTGCGCCCCTCCGGCGGCAACCGCGTGCAGACCAACGACACGAGCGACGACGACTCGTGGGGCATCGTCACGGGCGTCCCCATCCGCGACGGCAACGGCACCGTCCTGGGCACGTCCACCCGGACGCGCTCCCTCTTCAACTACGGCCAGACGCGCACCTTCGCGGGTGAGCTGCACGCGTTCGCGACGTCGACGTCCAACTCCAGCGCGGGCTGGCTGCCCATGTCCGCCATCCTGGGGCGCACCTCCTTCGAGGAGAAGGTCGGCCACGTCTCCGCGCTGAGCTCCGGGCTGAGCAAGATGGCGTGCTACGCCGTGCGCAACTGGCACGACACCACCCTGGAGTTCAAGAAGGTGGTCTACGACAGCACGGCGGAGCACGAGCGCGCGGGTGACTACCTGCCGCTCGTGCGCGCCAACGGCCTGCGCTCGGTGAACCTCACCTTCAACGTGCCGGGCTTCGGCCTGGGCGGCGTGGCGGTGGACCACTTCCCCGCGGGGACGAAGTTCCAGCGCCTGGACGTGCCGACGAACTCGGGCGCGCCCTCCATCGACATCCCGCTCTGGGTGCGGGACAGCGTGGGGCGCTACCGCCAGCAGTCGGGGACCCTGAAGTTCATCTACGGCTACGTCATCGCCGCCACCGGCACCCGCCGCAACGGCTGGATGGCCTACGACGCGCTCGAGGTCAGCTCCGGCTGCCCTTGAGCCGCCTGTCGCACCGCTCGACGGCGACCTTGCGGACCGTGCCGTTCACGGCGAGCACGTCCGCGTCCCAGGACGCGGGCCCCGCCCTCAGCGGGCCTTCTTCGCGAGCGAGCGCACGACGAACTTGCCGTCGACGTAGTCGACCGTGCCCAGCTTCTTCCCATACACGCCGGCCGGCTCGTCCACGTTGGCCTTGATGGTGATGACGCGGCCCTTGCGCGGCAGGCTGAGGGTGATGATGGAGCCCGCCCAGTCCTTGAGGGTCTGCTCGCTCAGGCCCTTCTTCGCGTTCGCCTTGAGGAGCCCCGCGTCCGCGTAGAGCTGGATGGCGTCCGCGTCGGACAGCCGCAGGGCCGTGTTGTCGGCCCTCAGCCCCTCCGCGTCGCACTTGAAGACCGCCGTGCGGCTCACGGACGCACCCGACGACACCACCACCAGGTGGTAGCCGTTCGGGTTCTTGAACAGGGCGGCCTCGTAGGTCTCGATGAGGTCCGGGCTCTCCACCAGCGCGTAGCCATTCGGCACGTCGCGCACCTTCAGGGACTCCGCGATGAACTGGGGCGTGAGGGGCTCGCCGGAGTCCCGGACGACGTCCAGCGTCCCGCCGTCCTTGTAGCGTTCGAACAGGTGGCGGAGCGCGACCTCGATGTTCGTGGTGGCGCAGCCAGCGGACGCGCCAGCCTTCGCGGGCGCGGCTTCGGGGTTGGCGGAGGTGAGGGCCAGGATGAGGGCGGCTTTCAAGAGAATCACGGCGGCTCCTTTCAGCGGGGGTACTCCTCCAACCATGCGACGCCGCGGCGCAACAGCCCGCGTGCATCAAAGAGCTGGGATGGCGCCTGGGCGACCGTTCCGGAGCGGCCAATCCCTTCCGTCAGGCATTGCTCTGCAATGCGCGTGAAGGGGTCCACGCGGGACGCGCGCAGGGCGTCCGTCACCGGCTCGCGGGTGTCGAACTCCTCGAAGTCCACCCAGCGCCGCTCCCCGTCGACGAGGAGCGCTCGCTGGTAGCGGACCACCCGCTTGCCGGGGAGGTCCGCCAGGTGCTCCGCGTGGTGCAGCAGCGTGAGCTTCTCCAGCGGGGCTCCGAGCATCAGCACCTTGCCCCCGGCCTCCACCAGCCGGGCCAGCGGCGAGCCGGGGCCGTAGCCGTAGTGGAAGGGGTGGTCCGCGCAGAGCCACTCCGCCCTCGCGCCGACGGCGACCATGCCCGCGTCCGGATGGTCGCTGCGGACGGCGCCGGGCCACGTCCGCAGCGTCTCCGCGAGGATGCCGTGGTCGCGGCTGGCCCGCGCGGTGCGCTTGTCGAAGGTGGGGATCTCCTCCCGGAGGCGCGGGTCCTCGAAGTCCTCCGGCTCCACGCCCATCTCCCAGTCCAGGTACGCCATGAGCGTGCCCCGGGTGCCCACCGCGTCGAGCAGCGCCTGCACCACGGTGTTCACCCCGCCCAGGACGGGCCCCAGGCTCCGGAGGCCGGCGTGGACCATCACGAGGTCGCCCTCCTCCAGGCCCAGCCGCCGCAGCGCCTCCTTCAAGTCGGTCCGGGTGGCGGGTGCCTTCGTCATGGTGCGCCGTCCTTCCTGTCGCGGCGGACCGGAGGATAGCAACAGCGCTGCCCGAGGGGGCACTGAAGGGGTCTCCGGGGACCGCGCGTCTTTCCAGGAGACGCCTGCCCATTGTCCCGCATTGAAAGACAGCGCTATCGTGGCGGGGCAACCCCCTTCCCCCAAAACCCAGGAGAAGCGAATGCGAATGGCAATCATTGCCGGGCTGATGGCTGTCGGTGTGCTCGCGGGCTGTGGCGGTGCCGAGGAAGCGGAGCCGATGAGCCCCGAGGAAGCCAACCGCGTCGTCGAGCTGGCGGTGCCCAGCGCCTGCACCGACGCGTGCGACGCGAAGTATTACCAGTGCTACTTCGGCGGCGGCGACCCGTACTACTGCAACAGCTATCGCGCGTACTGCATCTCGCAGTGCCCTCCCTGACCGCGCTCCGCGCTGGAGGGGCTGGCACCGCCGGGCCTGGCGGCTCCGGCAGGAGGGCCGGGCGTCACGGTGAGGGCTGCGCCGACACGCGGTCCTTCGCCGCCACCAGCTCCTCGCGCCGCAACAACAGCCGTGCGTTCGCGTTGGGCAGGATGCGCACCTGGAAGCGCCGCTGGGCCATGTCCTCGGGGGTGAAGACGTTGCGGTCGCTCACGAGCAGCAGCGCCGTGGGCACCACGTACCGCGCCGAGTGGTTGCCGTAGTAGTGCACCACCACGTGGTACGGCCCCGGCGCCGCCTTCCGGGCGTGGTACAGCTCCGGCCCCAGGCCATCCGTGATGTCCCAGTACAGTTGGCCGCCCAGCGACGACCGCATGTGCTGGTAGAAGCACTTCTCCCCGTTCGGCTCGATGACCCACAGGTCGATGTCCGTGTTGTCCGAGTTCCAGTGCGTGGTGAGCTGGTAGTCGATGGGCCGCGCGTCCGCGAACAGCGCGTCACCGTCGGGGCCCCGCAGGCCGGCGCGGCGCGCGCGGAGCACGGAG
>NZ_JBKGHJ010000660.1:0-3716 GCF_046520365.1 Corallococcus sp. 4LFB | reverse complement strand
CCGGGCCTCCGCGCGCATCGCCGGACGCGCGCCCATCAGGTCCACCGTCTCGAACACCGGCGCCGTCTGCCGCACGCCCGCTGACTCCAGGCCGGACACGAGCCCGCCCTCGGCCCCCACGAGCACCTCGCGGCCACCCACCGACTCCACGCGGAACGCGTGCTCGTCCAGCACCGGCGACAGGCTCCACCCGGTGTTGCGCAGGAACACCACGTAGCGCGCGCCCCGGACGAAGCGGGGCACGTGGCTCACCACGAGCCGCCGCCCATCCGGCAGCAGCCCTCCGGCCTGCTTGAGGCGCAGCTCCCGGGGCGCCGCGCCCA
This sequence comes from Corallococcus sp. 4LFB, assembly GCF_046520365.1. NCBI lineage: Bacteria > Pseudomonadati > Myxococcota > Myxococcia > Myxococcales > Myxococcaceae > Corallococcus > Corallococcus sp. 4LFB. The sequence continues at coordinate 3,393 of NZ_JBKGHJ010000660.1, read as the reverse complement.
GGTGCGCGCGCACGTTGCCCAGCGTCACCACCGTCCACGGGCCGGTGCGCGGTGAGTACTCGGAGCGCACGTCCAGCACTTCGCCCTCCACCACGGAGGCCGTCTGGTCGAACAGGCTGAGCAGGCTGTCCACCGCGCGCGGCGGCCGGAGCGACGCGTCCGCGACCAGCGGGCGCTCCTGTCGCGCGGGGGCTTCGTCCCCACTGGCGGCACTGCACCCCGTGAGTCCCAGTCCCAGTGCGAGCAGCGCGACGCGCGCGCGGCCCTCCCTCCCGAACGTCGTCCATGGCCTGCCCACGCGCATCACGTCCGCTCCCTTCGTGTCGTCAGTGGATGAGATAGAAGGCGTCCTGGCGCGGCACGAAGAACCGCCAGCCCTCGTCCGTCAGGTACGCCGGATCTTCCTGCATCACCGCCACCTGCTGCCCGCCCCACTCTGGCACGGCGGTGGTGGTGCTGAGCTCGACGGCGAGGTACGAGCCCTTGCGCAACAGCCGGGGCGCCTCCTGCCGCGACGCCGCGCGGAAGTCGATGGCGGCGCCCAGCGCGTGGCCCTGCGCGCCCAGCGGATGGCTGTAGACCTTCGCTTCGATGCCCCGCTCCTTCATCTCCGCCATCGTCGCGTCGTAGACGTCCGCGGACGAGCGCCCCGGCCGCGACGCCCGCAGCATCAGCGCGTCCTGCAGCGCCTGCGTGTTCGCCAGCGCGCGCTTCAGCCCCTCCGGCGCGTCCTGCTCGCCGTCCTTCAGCACGTACGCCATCTTCTGCCAGTCCGTGTTCAGGCCCAGCGCCGTGACGCCGAAGTCCACGTGCAGGAGGTCCCCGCGCTGGATGACCACCGCCTCGTCCGCCACCGCCAGGAAGCCCCGGGAGAAGCCGTCCTTCATGCCCTGCCGTTGCAGGCGCAGGTCCGGCTGGAACCACGTGCCCACGCGCGCCTCGAACAGCGCGTCGTAGAGCCAGCGGCGCACCTCCCCCACCGTCGTCTTGCCGGGCACCACCACCTCGTTGGAGAGCGCCCGCTTCACCAGCGACTCCGTCAGCACCACCAGGTCGCGGTAGGGCGCGAACTCGCCGGGCAGCCGCGTGTCCAGGTACTCCTCGATGAGGGGCGCCGCGCTCACGAAGCGCGCCTCCGCCGTCGGCCCCAGCGCCTCCACCAGCCACTTGTAGCTGTCGTGCGTCAGGCCGCGCGTCACGCCGCGCCGGCCGTCCATGGCGAGCGCGATGGTGCGCGGGTGGTAGCGCGCGTCCAGCTCCGCGAGCGCCTCCGCCTGCTTGCGCTCCACCGGAGGCGAGGTGAAGAAGCGCGTCACGGCCTCCGTGGCGTAGCCCGTCAAGGCAACCTTCTGGAGTCCCGCGTCGCCCGCGTCCACGAAGACGAACACGTCGCGGTTGCCCGCGTAGGGCAGGGGCGGCGCCACCCAGGCCGTCAGCGGATCATCGTGGAACTCCTCGTTGACCACCACCCACATGCCCACGCCGTGCCGGCGCATCATGTCCAGCAGCAGGCCGTGCCGCTCCTTCAGCCAGGACTCGCGCAGGGCCCGCTCCCGGGACGGCGGTGGCACGGGCGAGGACGCGGGGACGGCGGTGTCGCGCACGGGCGCGGTGGCACACGCCACCAGGCAGCCCAGGCTCAGGACGGGCAGAAGGACTCCACGCCAACGCTTCATGTCGGGAACTCCAGGTCGGGAAGAAGGCGGAGCAGCGTAGCGCGCCCGGAAAACCGAAGCCCCCCGCCCCGGAACCTCTTGGGTTCCGGGCGCGGAGGGCCTGGGGCGCATCCCACCTGCTCACCCGCTCGGATGGCCTCGCTCCCACACGCTTCCGGGTCCCGTCCCCCCCGGTCCGGGACACCTGGAATCCGTCAGGCCTCACGGCCGGTGGATCCACTGGAAGCGGCGGCCCTCCCCCGAAGGCCGCGTGGAGCGCGGACATCCAACCGCGCGCGCCGCAACGTCAGTAGCTGGCGACCCCGTCCAGGCCGCTTTCATCGAACTCGAAGAGCGATTCCTCCCCCTCGCTCCGGGAGGCCTCTTCCCCGTCCCCCTCTTCCTCGTCGACCCGGTATCCCCTGGGCTCCCGGGCCTCGTCCTCCGGCCGCACGACCGCGCCCCCGTTGGAACCGGGCGCCCACAGCGCACCGCCCCCCTGGCTCCACGCTTCGATGCGGTACATCGCTTCCCCCCGGGGTGCGGTGTCTCCGGTCCATCCACGCCGCCGCCACGCCGCGCCCCGATAATTAGACGCCGACCGCGAAAAACCTTGGGTCGCATTGGATTCATTTATTTCAGGAAGTGTCCCCCCTGCCGCAGCGCGCGGGCCCGGATGCCGGCCTCTTCGCTCCACCCCGGCTCCCCCCGGCGGACCACCGCCTCGAAGGCTTCCGCCGCCTGGAGCGGGAGCCCCATGGCCCGGAGCACCAGCGCCCGGTTCCACAGGGCCTGGGGATGGTCCGGTGCCTGACGCAGCACGCCTTCGAGCAGGTCGAGGGCGCCCCGGAAGTCCCCCGCCGCCATCGCCACCACGGCCCGGTCGCTGTCCCGGTCCACCGAGGGCGCGCTGCGCGACAGGAAGTCCGAGGCCTGACGCACTTCGCCACGCACGAGGTAGGCCGCCGCGATGCCGTGCAGGTCCCCCTGCTCCTCCAGCGCGGCCAGGGTCCGCAGCGGCACCGGAGGCGCGACCGCGAGCGTCGCCGGGTCCCCCGCGCTCGTCCTGACGGGCACGTAGGGGAGGTAGCGGTCCGCGGCCGGGTACGCGATGCGCGCTTCCAGTCCCCGCGCGGACGCATCCGTCCGCCACGGGTCCTCCGGCCGGAAGCCGTCCCCCGTCAGGAGCGCGGCGAGCGCCCCCATCCCCATGGCCAGCACCGCCCCCAGCGCCTGCAGCCACCGGCCGCGCGGGAGGGTGAGGCGGAACGGCTCGCGGACGGAGGTCGGCGGGGGTGGCGCGTCGTTGTGGGCCACCGCTCCACACAGGGCCTGGACGCTGAGCATCTCCAGCTGCATGGCATCATGCAGCCCGCTGGCGCACGCGCGGCAGAGGGCCAGATGGAGCCGGAAGTGCTCCTCGTCCCCCGACTCCAGCTCCCCATCCAGGAACCGGTAGAGCTTCTTGCACCAGAGATCCATCAAGCGTCAGGGCCCGGAGTCACGCGGCCGCCTCCCGTCCCTTGCGAAACGCGAGCGGAACCAATCCTTGGTGGATTCCGCTCCCAGCGTCCGGCGCTGGTTCCCCCGCCTGCCCCCCAGGGAGGAGCAGGCGGCGGGAGCCCTTCTTCAGCGTCGCGAGCGGGGGCGCAGCAGCGTCCCACCGGAGCGGCTGGAGCGCGGGCACGGCAGGCGCGGCGCGCTGACGGCCTCCACGGCCTCCGTCCGCGAGAACCAG
>NZ_JBKGHJ010000065.1:0-24201 GCF_046520365.1 Corallococcus sp. 4LFB | reverse complement strand
CATGGACCCAGGATGTCCTGGCCGCGGCCTGCCCTCGGGGGCCATGCCGCCAGTGACGCGAACGGCGCGGCGAACGGTGGGCGGAGCCCGGCGGATGGTGGAGCCCCGGCCGTCCCTCCCGCCCCGGGCAACCAGCCTGACCCGGGGCCCGGCCGCACGGCCGGTCGCGGGGCGATGGAACGGTGCACATCTTCGCCCCGGGTGAAGACGCCCGGGGCCAGGGGTGGACAATGAAGCGGACGGCGGCGGATCAGTTCGTGGAGGTCCTCGCGCTCGCGGGGGTGAAGCGCATCTACGGGGTGGTGGGCGACAGCCTCAACGCCATCACCGAGTCGCTGCGCAAGCGCGGCGACATCGAATGGGTCCCCATGCGCAGCGAGGAGGCCGCCGCCTTCGCGGCCGGCGCGGAGGCGCACCTCACCGGGCAGCTCGCGGTGTGCGCGGGCAGCTGCGGCCCCGGCAACACCCACCTCATCAACGGCCTCTATGATTGCCACCGCAGCCGGGTGCCGGTGCTGGCCATCGCGGCGCAGATTCCCTCCGTGGAGCTGGGCACCGGCTACTTCCAGGAGACCCACCCGGAGAACCTCTTCCGCGAGTGCAGCCACTACTGCGAGCTCATCTCCGCCCCCAACCAGATGCAGCGCACCACGGAGATCGCCGTGCGCAACGCCCTGGGCAGGCGCGGCGTGTCCGTGGTGGTGATCCCCGGCGACGTCGCGCAGCAGAAGGAGGAGCCAGCCCGGCTGCCCACCGCGGAGTCCCTGCGGCTCTCCGCGCCCCAGGTGCTGCCCTCCGCCGGGTCGCTGGAGCAGCTGGCCACGCTGCTCAACGCCGGGGGCCGCGTGACGCTCCTGTGCGGCGCGGGCTGCGAGGACGCGGGGCCGCAGGTGGTGGAGCTGGCGAAGCGGCTCCAGGCGCCCGTCGTCTCCGCCCTCCGGGGCAAGGAGTTCGTGGAGAAGGACAACCCCCACTTCGTGGGGCTCACGGGGCTCATCGGCTACGCGTCCGGGTACTGGGCGATGATCGACTGCGACGTGCTGGTGATGCTGGGCACGGACTTCCCCTACCGGCAGTTCTACCCGGACCGCGAGGACACGCGCGTCATCCAGGTGGACGTGCGCCCGGAGAACATCGGCAAGCGCACGCGCGTGGACCTGGGCGTGGTGGGCAGCGTGGCGCCGACGCTCCAGGCGCTCCTGCCCCGGCTGGAGGCCCGTAGCGACGCGAAGCACCTGGAGCGCGCGCTCGCGCACTACCGCAAGACGCGTGAGGAATTGGACGCGCTGGGACAGGGCACCGTGGGCCGCAAGCCCATCCACCCGCCGCAGGTGGCCCGCTCGTTCGACCTCCAGGCGTCCGACGACGCCATCTTCACCTGCGACGTGGGCCTGCCCACGGTGTGGGCCGCGCGCTACGCGACCATGAAGGGCCGCCGGAGGTTGGTGGGCTCCTTCAACCACGGCTCCATGGCCAGCGCGCTCGCGCAGGCGATTGGCGCGCAGAAGGCCTTCCCGGACCGGCAGGTCGTCTCCTTCTCCGGCGACGGCGGCTTCACGATGCTGATGGGGGACGTTCTCACCCTGGTGCAGCTGTCGCTGCCCATCAAGATCGTCGTGTTCAACAACAGCTCCCTGGGCTTCGTGGCCATGGAGCAGCAGGTGGGGGGCATGCTCAGCGTGGGCACCGCGATGCACCCCACGAACTTCGCCGCGCTGGCGGAAGCGCTGGGCATGAAGGGCCTGCGCGTGGAGGACCCGGGGCAGGTGGACGAAGCCGTCCAGCAGGCGCTCGCGACGCCGGGCCCCGTGCTGGTGGACGCCGTGGTCAGCAAGGCGGAGCTGGTGATGCCCCCGCGCATCACCGCGTCCATGGCCGCGGGCTTCACCCTGTTCGGCATCAAGGCCCTGCTCAACGGCCGCACCACCGAGGTGCTGGAGCTGGCGCGCACGAACCTCTGGCGTTGAACCCCTGTCGTCCCGGGGACGCGTGTCGGCAGGGCCTACGGCCATGTAGGCAGGCTGCCGTACCGATAAAAAAGAGGGCGTGTCGATTCGTGGGCCCCTGCTTCGACGTGGAGTAGAAGCCCCGCGCTCTTACCTGCCACGGAGTACGCCATGGACGCCGCCCTTTCCTCCTCCACCCCCGGGGTGGAGGCCACCCCGAAGAAGAAGTCGCTCGCCCGTCACCTGCCGGCGGCGGCGCGCGTGTTCATGGGGCTGGTGTTCTTCGTCTTCGGCCTGAACGGGTTCCTGGAGTTCATTCCCATGCCCAAGGACCTGAACCCGGCGGACCCGGCGGTGGCCTTCGGCATCGCGATGAAGGCGACGGGCTTCCTGTTCTGGCTGGTGAAGGGCACGGAGACGGTGGCGGGGCTGCTGCTGCTGGCCAACCGCTTCGTCCCGCTGGCGCTGGCGATCATCGCGCCGGTCATCGTGAACATCTTCCTGACGCATGCCCTCCTCGCGCCCGCGGGCCTGGGCCTGGCGGTGATGCTCCTGGCGGCGGAGCTGTTCCTCGCCTGGTCCTACCGGGCGGTGTACCGCCCGATGCTCGCCATGCGGGTGACGCCTTCCTGAGCAGGCGCGCAGCCACCCGGCGAAGGCGGCCCAGGATGCCGTGAAGCAGTCCGCCCTCGTTGCGCACCGCTCCTCCGGTGTGTCCAAGGGCGCCGGTGGAGGAAGGCTCGGGCTGGAGGTCCCCCGTCGGAGACGAGGCGCCCCCAGTTGTCCGGCAGCCGGACAGGATTCCCAGGACCGCGCCCTTCATGTCCCCGACGCGCGCTTCATCAGGCTCGCTGGAGTCGAGCCCGGAGGGTGCTGGAAACAGCGCCCCGCTGTCCGGTTCCATGGGGAGGGTTTCCGCATGGGCGCGGGGCGCAACCCTGAGTTCCCCGATGGCCTCGGAAGCGCGCGCAAGGCAGCCGAGGTCCGACTCCGCGACAGGGGGGCGTGCCTCAAGCGCCGTGTTCTGGACGGTGGCTTGCGCAAGGTGGCCGAGGCCCGGCTCCTCAACGTCAGGGTGTGTCTCCTGCGCGGTAGCTGTCACGAGGCCGCGAGGGGCGCGCTCCTCACCACCCGGGCGTGCCGCCAGCTCCTCGTCTTGCGCGGCCGCTGACGCAGCAGGCGCGGCTCCCGGTGCGGGGGCGTCGAGGAGGCAGTCCTGGGCGAGATGCGCCTCGGGGACGGCAGGCGCGAGTTGCGCGAGCACGCGCTCATCGCACGCCTTCATCAGTGCCGGCAGCTTGTGCTGGAGGGCCTGCGCGTCGCGCTCTCCCAGGGCCCTCATCGCGCACCAGGCCCACTCGCGCAGCAACTCTCCGCCCATGAGGGGCAGCAGCTGGGCCACGCCTCCCAGGAAGGCCCGCTGCAGGGATTGAACGAGGAGCACGTACCCGGGACGCTCCGCCACCCTGGCCGCCAGCCGCAGCAACTCGAATTCAACCTGCGCGCACCAGGACCCTGACTCCCAGTGTGCCGTGTCCTGCAACTTGTAGCACGTGTCCGCCAGCCGGTTCAGGTCCAACTCAGAGCCCCTCGCGCAGCAGTCGTTCAGGAGCTCCACCAGCACCTGCCGCTTGAGGCTGAAGGCGCTCTCCAGGAGCCACCGGGCTTCCGGGGAGCGGGCGTCATGCAGTGCCAGCCCCAGGTTCTCCAGCGTCAGCGACTCATCCAGCGCCACGGCTCGCGTCTTGCGCCCGGGGCGTTGCACCACCAGCCCCCGCGCCGCCAGCCGCCGCAGTGCTTCGCGAATGGTGCCCCGGCAGGTCTCATAGTGCCGCGCCAGCTTCTCTTCCGAGCCGAACTGCCCGCCTGGCAGCCGCCCCAGCATGATGTCGCGCTCGAGCTGCGCTTCCACGTACGCCACGAGTCCGCCCCGCCCCATCCTCATCCCCCTTCTCGTTCCAGCGTCGCCATCCAACCATGGGGGTCTGACATGGACGCGCCGCCCCACCGCACGCGTTGTCTTCCATGAGGGGACACTCTCCGGCACCGATCGGCGCGAACCTGTCGGACAGTCGGACAGTCGGACAGGTTCGCGGGCTGGGCCCCATGTGGCGCGAACGTGTCGACTGTCGGACAGGTTTCTGGAAAGCGCGCCCGGCGGGCGGTCTCTTCCCGTGGCGCCCTGCCTTGGCATCGGCGCGAACACTCCGCCGCGACTCACCGAGGCGCTTCGCGGGCTGCTCGTCGTCGCGGAGACGCTTGGGGCGTCGCTTTGGGGTGAACCGTTGGCGGCCTACCTGGCCACTTCACGCAGCTCCACGAGGAGGCGGCCCCGCATGTTGCTGCCGCTGCCGTCTCCTCCGTCGCTCCAGTGGACGTCGTTCTCCGTGTGCTCCACCCGCTTCCGCCAGTGGCCTGGATCAGGCGTGCGAGGTCCTCATGTCGGGAGAACTTCGCCTGGAGCGCCTCCCGCATCACCGCCACCTTCTCGGGCTCCCAGTCGCGGCGGAGCTTGCGCTTGCGGCCCATGCGCGACGCCAGCATCGGGGAGCTGGCCCTGCGGTTCTCCTCCTGGTCCGAGGCATTCTCGAACTTCCGGGCCTGGAAGAAGTGCTCGGTGGTCGGCCAGGTCTTGCCCCGGACCTTGATGGGATGGGGCGCGAAGTCCGAGCCCCACCCGTCGCCAGTCACGCTGTCGAGGTGGATGACGCCTGCCATGCGGTTCCCTTGAAGCGCGGGGCTTCGCGCGCTGCTCGTGCTCGCGTTGGGGAGTGAAAGGGCCGGACCTATTTCAGGCTCTTGAGGTCGATGACGAAGCGGTACCTCACGTCGCCCTTCTCCAGCCGCATGAACGCTTCGTTGATGGCCTGGATGGGAATGCGCTCGATGTCGGAGACGATGCCGTGCTCGCCGCAGAAGTCGAGCATCGCCTGCGTCTCCGGCAGGCCGCCGGTGCCGGAGCCGGAGAAGCTGGCGCGGCGGGAGAGCAGCGAGATGGGCGCCACATCCAGCGGCTTCGCCGGGAAGCCCACCAGCACCAGGTGCCCGTCGCGCCGCAGCAGTCCCAGGTAGGCGTTGACGTCGTGGGCCGCGGAGACCGTGTCGAGGATGAAGTCGAGCGAGTTCGCCTTCGCCGTCAGATCCTCCGGCCTCGACGACACCGCCACCTCGTGCGCGCCCAGCCGCAGCGCGTCCTGCTTCTTGCGGTCGGTGTGGCTGAACACGGTGACGTGCGCGCCCAGCGCCAGCGCGAACTTCACGCCCAGGTGCCCCAGCCCGCCCAGCCCCACCACGCCGACCTTCTGGCCCGGCCCCACCTTCCAGTGGCGCAGCGGTGAGTACGTGGTGATGCCCGCGCACAACAGCGGCGCCACCGCCGCGGGGGCCAGGTTCGCGGGCACCTTCAGCGCGAAGTGCTCGTCCACCACGACGCTGTCCGCATAGCCGCCCTGCGTGAAGGCCTTTCCGTCCTGCTCGGAGCTGCCGTACGTCAGGACGCCCCGGACCTTGCAGTACTGCTCATACCCATCCTGGCAGTCCGCGCAGGCACGGCACGAGTCCACCATCGTGCCCACGCCCGCCAGGTCCCCCGGCCGGAACTTCTTCACGTCTCGGCCCACGCGCACCACGCGGCCCACGATTTCGTGCCCCGGCACCAGCGGGTACGGCGAGAAGCCCCAGTCGTTGCGGACCATGTGCAGGTCCGTGTGGCAGACGCCGCAGTAGAGGATCTCCAGCTGCACGTCGCGCGGGCCGGGCTCGCGGCGCTCGAAGGAGAAGGGGGCGAGGGGGGACCGGGCGTCCGGGGCCGCGTAGCCGCGAGCGGGAATCATGGGCAGTGCTCCTGGGGTGGTACTGCGTGACGCCCGGAAACATGCGCTGGAGGCCTCCTTCACGAAACGGATGGAGTCCCCACGTGGCATGTCGGAAAACTTCCGAATGGCCTCCACCCCCCTCAACGCCCTGAACGCCTTCCTCGCCGTGGGACGCCGGCGCAGCTTCGCGGCGGCGGCCGTGGAGCTGGGCATCTCGCCGTCCGCGCTGAGCCAGCAGGTGCGCCAGTTGGAGGCGCGGCTGGGCGTGCCGCTGCTCACCCGGACGACGCGCAGCGTGGCGCTGACGGACGCGGGGCAGCGGCTTTTGGAGCGCGCGGGGCCTTCCGTGGAGCAGGCGCTGGAGGCCCTGGAGGCAGCCACCGCCAGCGCGGGCGAGGTGACGGGCCGCGTGCGGCTGTCCGTGCCTGGCATCTCCCTGGCCACCGTCGTCACGCCCATCCTGCTGCGCTTCGCCCAGCGCCATCCCCAGGTGGAGGTGGACCTGCGCATCGAGGACCGGATGGTGGACATCGTGCCGGAGGGCCTGGACGCGGGCATCCGCCCGTTCGAGGCCGTCGAGCGGGACATGGTGCAGGTCCGCCTGTCCAAGCGCTTCCGCTACGTCGTCGTGGGGGCTCCTTCGTACCTCAAGCGCAAGGGGACTCCCCAGCGTCCGGAGGACCTGCTGGACCACGACTGCCTGAACATCCGCCTGCCCTCCACGGGGGCCCGGTACGCGTGGGAGCTGGAGCGCGGGAAGAAGACCTGGCGCGTCCCGGTGCGAGGCCCCGTGCTCGCCGCCCACGAAGGGGTGCTGGTGGCGATGGCGGAGGCGGGCCTGGCCCTCATGTATGCCTTTGAGCCCACCCTCGTGCCGCGCCTGAAGCGCGGCACCCTGAAGCTCGTCCTGGAACCGTACGCGGCGTGGCAGGAGGGGTTGTTCCTCTACTTCCCCAGCCGCGCCCAGGTGTCCCCCGCGTTCCGCGCCTTCCTCGACGTGGCCCGCGAGGTGACCGCCGAAAGGGCCTGAAGGTCAGTCGCGCGGCGGGCCGCGGCGGCGGTCCACCACGCCCGTGGTGACGGGCGGCTCCGCGGCCTTCACGCTCCGGGCGCGCAGGCCCAGGGTCGCGGTGTCCTCCGCGGGCAGCCCCGCCCAGGTCCGCAGCCGCTCCAGCGCCACGGCCTGGTCCGCCTCCGGCAGGCCGGTGATGCGGGCGCCGTGGTTGCCGCCCGGCTCGAAGAACCGGTACGAGTCATTGCGCGCGCTCACGCTGAAGGCGCCCGTGGACCACGGGTCGTTCTCTCCGTAGACCAGCAGGATGCGCTCGCCGAACGCCTTCACCCAGCCCTCCACGAGCGGCATGGCGAAGGGGTTGAAGGGGTACGGCCGCATGTCGAAGGGCACGAGCGCCCGCGGGTCATAGCCCCGGGGATAGCGCTGGACGCCGCGCAGGTGCTCCTCCGCGGACGCGTAGCTGCCCAGCTGCGTGGCGGCCTGGAAGTCGTAGGGCGCGTAGTAGTCCAGGTCGCCGTCGCTCATGTACGTGATGCCGACGACCGCATCCAGCACGTCCACCAGCCCCTGCGCGGGGCCGCCCTTCGGGGGGAGCAGGTCGCACAGCGACGCGTCGCCGTACTGCCAGAACGCGAAGGCGAACTCGAGGACGGTGAACTCCAGCGCCTTGTCCACGCCCAGGAAGTCGTAGGTCCGGCCATACGCCGCGCCCGCCGCCTGGAAGAGGGGCTCCACCTCCGCGCGCCGCTCCAGCACCTCGCGCTGGAAGACGCGGATGTTCTCACGGCACTCGGGCGTGCCCAGCTTGCTCAGGAACCGCACGTAGCGCGGGTCCTGCGTGCCGTAGCTGTTGGGCGCCACGTAGGCCACCGTGGCGTCCACGTCGCGCGGGAAGAACGCCCGGTGGTAGAGCGACGTCATGCCGCCCTTGCTGCCGCCGGTGCTGATCCACTTGCCGGGGAAGAGCGGCTTGAGGGCCTTGACGATGCGGTGGTGGTCCGCCGCCGCCTGCTCGATGCTGAGCAGCCTCCAGTTCGCGGGCTGCGGGATGGAGGGCGTGAAGAAGCGGTGCTCCACCAGCAGCTGGTTGCCCTGCACCAGGTAGGTGGGCTCCGTCTGGTACGGGAACGTGCTGATGCCATACCCCGTGCTGGCCAGCACCGTGGGCGCCTCCGCGCCCCGGAAGAGCAGCGTCATCCGCTGCTGGAAGCGCGTGCCATCCGGGTGCAGGTGGTCCGCCGGCTGCTCATAGCTCAGCACGAAGAACCGGATGCCCGGCGCGGGCGCCGGCCGCTCCTGCACCACCGTGAGGCCGGGAACCGCCTGCAATTGGGCCAGGATGTCCGGCGCCGCGTCCTGTGCAAGGGATTGCGCCTGGACCTCCGGCGCGCTCTGGGCCGCCGCCTCCGAGGGAACTTCACCACCGCCACACGCTTGCAGCCCCAGCGCCAGCGCACAGGCGAGCACCAGGGGACGACCAAGGAAACGCGTCATATGGGAAAGACCTCCTGTCTTGGAAAGACGCTACGAAGATGCCGGGGTCGCATTTCGTGAAGAAGGACTTCCCAGGTGCCCTGGAGGCGGCCCTAAGTTCAGCGGCCATGAACGTCTACGAGATTCGCGGTGCCTTCGGTCTGGAGAACCTGGTGCGCGCGGAGCGGGCAGACCCCACGCCCGGCCCGTTCCAGGTTCGCGTGCGCGTGAAGGCCACGAGCCTCAACTCGCGGGACCTCATGATGGTGGAGGGCCGCTACAACCCGCGCCAGAAGCTGCCGCTGGTGCCCAACTCGGACGGCGCGGGCGTGGTGGACGCGGTGGGGCCGGGCGTCACCCGCGTGAAGCCCGGGGACCGGGTGATGACGCTGTTCGCCCAAGGGTGGCAGGCCGGTGAGCCCACGAAGGCCATCACCGCCACCACGCTGGGCGGGCCGCTGGACGGCGCGCTCGCGGACACGGTGCTCCTGCACGAGGACGGCGTGGTGCCCACGCCCGCGTACCTGTCCGACGAGGAGGCCGCCACGCTGCCGTGCGCGGCGGTGACGGCGTGGAGCGCGCTCGTCACGCAGGGCGGGCTCAAGGCCGGCGACACGGTGCTGGTCCAGGGCACGGGCGGCGTGTCCATCTTCGCGCTGCAGATTGCCCGGCTGTTCGGCGCGCACGTCATCGTCACGTCCAGCCGCGACGACAAGCTGGAGCGGGCCCTGAAGCTGGGCGCGCAGGAGGGCATCAACTACGTCACCACGCCGGACTGGGAGAAGGCGGCGCGCACGCTCACCGGCGGCGTGGGCGTGGACCACGTGGTGGAGGTGGGCGGCTCGGGCACCTTCGAGAAGTCACTCAAGGCGGTGCGCGTGGGCGGCACCGTGTCCGTCATCGGCGTGCTGTCCGGCGCGGCGGGCTCCGTGTCGCTCGTCCCCATCCTGATGCAGAACCTGCGCGTGCAGGGCGTGTTCGTGGGGCACCGTCAGTCCTTCGAGGCCCTCACCCGCGCGTTCGCGCTCAATGACATCCACCCGGTGGTGGACCGCGTGTTCCCCTTCGCGGAAGCGCGCGCCGCCTTCGAGCACATGAAGCAGGGCGCGCACTTCGGCAAGATTGTCATCAAGGTGAGCTGACCCACGCGAAGTGGAAGTGCGCCTCCACCGTGGCGGCCGTGGTGTTCTTGGGCAGGGGCGGGAAGGGCGCCGCCTTCTTCACCGCGGCCAGCGCGGCGGCGTCCCACGCCTTGGCGCCGGACTCCGTGAGGATGGCGGTGGAGACCAGCTTGCCGTCCTTGTCGAGCACGGCCTGCACGATGGTCTTCTTGCCCGGCGCCGGCGTGCCCCTGGGGCCCGGCTGCTTCCAGGCCTTCGCGACGCGCTGGAAGGCCTGCTGCTGGTAGGCGGGGCTGTCCACCGACCCCTGGAAGTAGGTCTGGAGCTGGGGACTGCCGCCCGCGGCCAGCGCCCCGGAAGCGAGGGCCAGCGCGAGCACCACCACGGCGGTTTTCGTCAGACGGAGCATGGGCCGAATATAGGGCCCGCTCAGCTCCGCGGCTCGGGGCTTCGGGGCGGCGGCGCCTTGATGTCGGGAAGCTTGCCGGCGCCCTTCTCCGGCAGCCAGGACAGGTCGTACACGGCCGCGTCGCCCGCGCTGCGCATCAGGACGACGGAGGCGCCGTGCGCGCCGCTCATCTCCAGGCCGGCGGCGAACAGGCCCCGGTAGAAGCCCGCCACCACCACCGGGCGGCAGGTGAGCACGTAGCGCGTGGGGCCCGTCTGCTCCAGCCGCGCCTCCAGGTAGTTGGTGCCCGTGCGCAGGTTGCGCGTCATCCGCTCCAGCATCCGGTGCGGGCCCAGCAGCCGCACCCCCGCCAGCAGCGCGCTGCCGATGAGCGTGGCCCCGTAGCCCTCCAGGAAGCGCCGGCCCACCACCTCCGCCCCGTCGTCCAGCGTGGCCGCGGGCGCGAGCACGGACGCCGCCAGCTTCAGCGACTCCACCCACACCTCCAGGGGATAGGCCACCGACAGCTTCCCGCGCGGGTCGATGCCGGCCTCGCGCAGCTGCCGCGCGCAGGACTCGTCCAGGTGGTCACCCAGGGCGCGAATCAGCCCTTCGAAGCTCTGCTGGAACACGAGGCGTTCGGGACTCGGCATGCCCTCCCACGCTACCCGTGTGAGCGGGGCTGTCTCAACCCGGGAGGTTCCCAGGCTTCAAGAACGCGGCGCGGATTGTTCGAAAACGCAGTGCGGCACGGGGCCCGACGGGTCGGCCGACGCGGTTCGACGCGTCGAAAGGGGGGCGGCGCGGGCGCCTTCCGAGGGAAGGGAGTGTGGCATCGCGGTTGCTCTGGGAGGGAGGCGTCACCCCAACCACCTCAGGAGCAAGACCATGGGCACTCCCTCCGTGATTTTCGTCGCCAACAACACCAGCGGCGCCAACTGGCTGCCGGGCACGCCCACCATCGACCACGGCGCCATCAGCCCGTCGACGCCGCCCAACGTGACGACGCAGGCGGGCACGCAGAACCTCTTCACCGCGGAGCCCAACTGGGGGCTGATGGGGGACGAGGGGGCCGTGACGTACTCGAGCGGCGCCAGCCCGTCGGACCAGTTCGTGCTGTGGTGGGACAACCGCTGGTCGCACGCCTCCGGTCCGGGCGTCATCGCGAGGAGCGCCAACTACGACATCTCCTCCACGGTGTCGTTCAACCAGGGCTCCGGCAACTACACCGTCACGGTGAGCCTGGCGCCGAAGTCGTCGCGCCGCTGAGGTCCGGAGGCGGGTGGGGTAGGGTCGTGGGCCATGCCGCACGACCCCCTCGCCGACATCTCCACGGCCGCGATGCAGGAGCGCGGAGCCGCCCGGGGGGTGCCCCGGGTCGTGCCCGCGCTGACGGTGGTGTCCCATCCGGTGCCCCGGCGCGTGGGAGACCGGCGGCTGCTGGACGCGCTGGTGGCGGGCCGTCCGGTGGCCCTGTCGCGCAACGCGCCGGACTTCGCTCCGCCGGGCAGCTCGCTGGGCTGCCGCTGGCGGATCCGTTCGTGAGCCGCAAGCCGCTGGAGCTCTCCTCGCTGCCGGACGGCGGCGTGCGGCTGACGGTGCCGGAGGACGGCACGCACGTGGTCGCGGCGGGCACGCCGCTCCAGGGCACGCGGGACTTCGGGCCGTCGGAGTGGAGGGACGGCGTGGCGCTGGAGCTGTCGGGCCGCGTGGTGCTGCTGCTGCACCCGGTGGAGCTGGACGGCGAGGGCGCGGCGGACACGCTGGGCATGGTGGGGGAGAGCGCGGGCCTGCGGCGGCTGCGCAAGCACATCGAGCGGGTGGCGGACCTGGACGTGTCGGTGCTCATCCGCGGCGAGACGGGCACGGGCAAGGAGCTGGTGGCGCAGGCCATCCACCGGCTGGGGCCGCGCAAGGCCGGGCGCTTCGTGAGCGTCAACCTGGGCGCCATCCCCAAGGAGCTGGCGGCGGCGGAGCTGTTCGGCTCGCAGAAGGGCGCGTACTCGGGGGCGACGCGGGACCGCGAGGGCTTCTTCCGCGCCGCGCACGGGGGCACGCTGTTCCTGGACGAGGTGGGCGAGGCGCCGCCCGAGGTGCAGGTGATGCTCCTGCGCGTGCTGGAGACCGGGGAGCTGTACCCCGTGGGCGCGAGCCACCCGGTGACGGTGGACGTGCGGCTCATCGCCGCGACGGACGCGCACCTGGAGGAGCAGATCCGCGACGGGCGCTTCAAGGCGCCGCTGCTGCACCGGCTGGCGGGCTACGACCTGCGCGTGCCCGCGCTGCGCGAGCGGCGCGAGGACGTGGGCCGGCTGTTCTTCCACTTCGCGCGCGAGGAGCTGGCGGCGCTGGGAGAGGAGGCGCGGCTGGACACGGAGGATCCGCACGCGGAGCCGTGGCTGCCCGCGCCGATGGCGTCGAGGCTGGTGCGGGCGGCGTGGCCGGGCAACATCCGGCAGCTTCGCAACCTCACGCGGCAGCTCGTGATTGGGAGCCGGGGGCAGGCACGGCTCCAGGCGGACGCGCAGCTGGACGAGCTGCTGGGCGTACCGGAGGTGGCGGCGCGATCGCCGGGAACAGGCGCCGCGATGCCCGCGGGCGCTTCCTCAATGGCGGCTGGCTCGGCCATGGCCCCGGTACGGGGAGAAGGCGCCGCGATGCCCGCGGGCGCTTCCGCGATGGCTTCAGCACGGGGCTCGGGCGCTCCCGAGGCGGGCGTGGCGGCGGTGCCCCGGCGCAAGCCCTCGCAGGTGACGGAGGCGGAGCTGCTGGCCGCGCTGCGGGCGAGCGCGTGGGACCTGAAGGCCACGGCGGATGCGCTGGGCATCCCGCGCCCGTCCGTCTACGACCTCATCGAGCGGAGCCCGAACCTGCGCACGGCGGGGGACCTGGGCGCGGACGAAATCACCCGCTGCTTCGAAGCCTGCGACGGCGACCTGGACGCGATGGTGCGCACGCTGGAGGTGTCGAAGCGCGCGCTGGGGCGGCGGCTGAAGGAGTTGGGGCTGGTGGCGAAGGGGACTTAAGCAGGCGGGTACGCCGCGTGGCACGCTGGATGCTGCGCCGTCGCGCCGTCAGTGCTCATCCCCTGGAGGGTCCCCCATGCGAAGCCGCTTCCTCTTCCCGCTGTGCCTCACCGGACTGCTGCTGGCCTGTGCCAGCGGCCCCCGTGCCACCTCCTCGGAAGCCGCGCCGGACGACACCGGCCCGGTGCAGCCCTGCGCGCCGAGAGAGGGCGCGCGGACCGAGGGTGGCACGCAGGTGACCATCACCAGCTCGGATGGCAAGGTGCACTTCAGCACCAACGCGGTGCAGGTGCAGGCCGGTGATACGGTGACGTTCGTGTCGCAGGTGCAGCAGGCCCGGTGCATCGGTCTGTCGGACAGCGCGCTCCTGAAGGGGGGGGCGCCGAACCCCCTGCTGGTACCCGCCTGCCAGAGCGCTTCGTGGAAGGTGCGCGGTAAGGACGAGCCGGGGTCGAACACCTCGTGGTGGTCCTGCCCGACGAGCGACTGCTCCAAGTGCACCCAGCCCCAGGGCATCACCGAGACCATCAACGGCACACTGGAAGTCACCGGCCGCGGCGAGGACTGAAGAGGGCGGCCCCTGCCTTCCCAGGGGCGGGGGCCGTCAGCGCCTGGAGGCCTTCGCCTTGGCCGGCCTGGTGGGCTGTCGCGGGGGCACGGTCGGGGCCGTGGTGCCGGTGCTCGCGGTGACGGCCCTGAGCTCCTCGAGCCCGAGCTGGATGTGCCGTGAGAGGTCCTGCGCCTTCGGGTCCTCGAGCCAGCGCTCGAACGCGACCTTGAAGACGGCGATGCCCGCCTCGGCGGCCAGGCTCGCGGTGGGTTCAGTGACGCCGCGCTTCCTCAAGGTCTCCGCGGCGGCCGAGGCCAGCGAGGCCAGCTTGATCAGCTCGCGCTCCCGAAGCTCCGCGTGAGCGGCGAGGAGCGCCTGGCGCGCCCGGGCAGGGTCGCGGCGGTCCTTGAAGAAGGGGGCCATGGCCTCCAGGGCGGTGGCGACCGCGTCGAGCGGCGCGGTCCCCGGGGGAGCCTCCGCGATGGTGGTGACGATGCGCTCGTGGAGCGCGTCCGAGCCCCCGAACAGGACCTCCTTCTTGTCGGTGAAGTAGCGGAAGAAGGTCCGCTCCGTGAGCCCCGCGCGCGCGGCGATCTCCTCGACCGTCGTCCGGTCGTACCCGTGCTCCTGGAACAGCGTCATCGCCGCCTGTGCGAGCCGGTCTCGTGCGTTGGGTTCCCAGCGGCCCATGGGCATCAACATAACCTGATTGCAGCCACTGACATCACTTGTTAGGAGTGATGTCAGCAGCTGACATCAGGGAGCTTTCCATGCGCGTATTCGTCACGGGTGCGTCGGGTTTCATTGGCTCGGCGGTCGTCCCCGAGCTGTTGGGGGCGGGGCATCAGGTGGTGGGGCTTGCCCGCTCGGAGGCCTCGGCCCGGGCCCTGGAGGCGGCGGGGGCGGAGGTGCATCGCGGTTCGCTGGACCACCCGGACAGCCTGCGCGCCGGGGCGGAGAAGGCGGACGGGGTCATCCACCTGGCGTTCATCCACGACTTCTCGCGGTACCAGGACTCGATCCGTGCCGACGCGCGCGCGATTGAAGTCCTTGGTGAGGTGCTCCAGGGGTCCCAGCGGCCGCTCGTCATCGCGGCGGGGCTGCTCGGGCTCGCGCCGGGGCGCACCGCGGTGGAGACGGACGCGGCGGCCCCGTCAGGACGAGGCGCGTCGGAGGCGACAATGCTCGCGCTGGCCGAGCGGGGTGTGCGCACGTCCATCGTGCGGCTCTCGCCGACGGTCCACGGCAAGGGCGACCACGGCTTCGTGCCGCACCTGGTCGCGTCCGCGCGGCAGAAGGGCGTGTCCGTCTACATCGACGATGGGGCGAACCGCTGGCCCGCGGTGCACCGGAGCGACGCGGCCCGGCTCTTCCGGCTCGCGCTGGAGCGGGCCCCCGCGGGCTCGAGGCTCCACGCCGTCGCCGAAGAGGGCGTGCCCACGCGGGACATCGCGAGCGTCATCGGCCGCCGCCTGGGTGTGCCCGTCGCCTCGAAGAGACCAGAGGAGGCCGGCGACTTCGTCGGCTTCCTGGGGCACTTCTTCGCGCTCGATTCACCCGCGTCGAGCACCCTCACGCGCGAACAGCTCGGCTGGCGGCCTGAAGGGCCCGGGCTCCTGGCGGACCTCGACAACGACTCCTACTTCGCGCCGGACACGGGCATGAAGGTGTCTTGAGCAAGGCGGGGAGTCCTCAGCCCGAGGTCTCCCGGTGGCTCACGGCCATCATCGTCGCGAGCATGGTCGCGATGGGCTTGAGGCCCGCATCGGTCTCCGCGAACACGTCCCCCGTGGTGACAGTGAGTGTCCGGCCGGGCTTCGTCACCCGGCCGTGCGCGACGAACCTCCGGCCCGCGGCGGGGGCGAGGAAGTTCACCTTGTACTCCACCGTCAGGACAGCGGCCTCCACGGGCATCAGCGAGAACGCCGCGTAGCCGCAGGCACTGTCGACGATGGCGGTGACGATGGCCGCGTGCAGATAGCCGTGCTGCTGCGTGAGGTCCTCCCGGAACGGCAGCTCGATGACGACCTCGCCCGGTGACACGGAGGTCAGCGCCGCGCCAATGGTGCTCATGACGCGCTGGCGCGCGAAGCTGTCACGAACGCGCTGCTCGAAGGCGGCATCCGCCGGGGTGAAGACCTGCGGTCCGAAAGGGGGCCTGTCTGCGGTCATCGAAGTGCTCCCCGCCCGGAAGCGTCCGGGGCGTACGAAGGTACCGCCAGAGTGGGGCGCTGCCGAAGCCAATCTCATTCCTGTCGGGCACCCGGGTACGTCGCCATCCGGACGCCGTTGCCGTACGTCTCCTGTTTCTCCGCGTCGCCCCCCTTGGAGCGCCCAGCCACGATCCTGCGTAGAGGGCGAGCGGCATGTGCCAATGCCAGGCCCCCGGCCTCCATGCCATACACCTCTCCGCCCGACGCGGCCCCAACCTGACTGGCTATCGAACAGGTTTCCGCTGCGCGGATGGAGCGGGAGCCCCAGCCGGTTCTTCCAAACTTGTCCGACTGTCGGACAGGTTTCCGCTGCGCGGATGGCGCGGGAGCCCCGGCTGGTTCTTCTGAACTTGTCCGACTGTCGGACAGGTTTCCGTTGCTCCGATGGCGCGGGAGTAGCTCCAACGGTGTTTGGCCGAACCAGTCTGACTGTCGGACGGGATGCCGCTGCTCCGATGGCGCGGGAGCCCCGGCTGGTTCTTCTGAACTTGTCCGACTGTCGGACAGGTTTTCGCCACCTGGGCGGAGTGGGAGCACTCCCGGGTGCGTCCTTTCCAGCTTGTCCGACTGTCGGACAGGTTTCCGCTGCCCGGACGGAGCGGGGCGCCTCCAGCTGCGTTCAGCCCAACCAGTCCGACTGTCGGACAGGTTTCCGCTGCGCGGACGGAGCGTGGCGCCTCCAGCCGCGTTCGTCCCAACCAGTCCGACTGTCGGACAGGCTTCCGCTGCTCCGATGGTGCTCGAGCCCCCGGCCGCGGCTTCTTTCAAACCTGTCCGACTGTCGGACCGGTTCGTGAGGTTCGTCCCCGCCGCGGAGTCCCAGCGGGGTTCTCTCTTTCTCAGTTCCAAAGGCTGGGGTGTGTCGCGGTGGACCGCAGCACCTCAGCCTGTGACGGGCCCCCCACCGCGACAGCTTGAACAGGAGCCCGCGACGCCGTGCGGGGCACCTGGCCTCTGACTCTCCACCACGACGACCTGTCGAGCCGGAGCTCGCGACGTCGTGCCGTGCGCCAGGGCACCGGGCCACTCCTCCTCCATCGGCTGACGCTTCGAGCCGCGACCCGCATCGGGCTCCGTGGCTTGCTCCGTTCACGGCGGCTCACTCCACGTGAGTGGGGCCAGCGAAGGTCCTCCGTACGGCGCGGTCAGTCCGGCGGCAGCTTCGCGAGGGCGCGCCGCAGGGCATCGCGCAACCCATTGGCGTCCTTCCACTTCGGACGTGCGGTGAGCACGGCTTCAGTGAGGGACAGACCCTGCTGGAGGTGGACTCGGGCCTCCGGACCGGAAGAGGTCGCGCCCCATTCCCGCAGGAAGGCGCCGTAGGCCAGGCGCTGGTCCAGGTTCTCGGGCTCCAGCTCCAGTGCCTTCTGGAAGTCGCTCGCCGCGGCCTGGAAGGACGCCCCTGGATTCAAGCCCCGGCGGGCTTCGTCGCGAGCCTGGAGCGCCCACGCTTCACCCCGCCAACGCCACGCCTGCGCGAGTGACGGGTTGAGCTTCAGCGCGCGCTCCAACGCCTCCGTGGCCCGGGTGAGCGCGGGACGTGGATCCCGTCCCTGCTTCAGGGCGTGCGCGGCCTCGGTGTGGTGCACCTGTCCCAGGTTGGCCCACGGCTCGGCGAGTCCCGGCAGCAACGTGGTGGCCTGCTGGAGTTCGGCCTGGGCCTCCTTCGCGCTCGCGCCGGGGTCCTGGTCGCGCAGCAGCCGCCAGGTCGCGCGCCACATGCGCACCTCACCCAGGTTGTTGTGCGCGAAGCCCACCCCGGGCGCGATGGCGATGGCCTCAATGAAGGCCTGCTCCGCCTGGTCCAGCAGGGGCTCCGGTGCGTCTCCCCGGTCCCACGCCTCACGGGCCTGGTCGAGCAGGACGGTGCCCACTCCGTTCCGCAACGGAGGCAGCTTCGGGTTGATGGTGACGCCGTGCCGGTAGGCCTCCAGCGCGCGGGCGAGTTCCGGCCCTGCTTCGCCACCACGGTCGCGCAGGCGCAGGGCGAGCGCGCGGTGCACCTCCGCCAGGTAGAACCACGCGACGACGTGGCCCGGGTCGAGCGTGCTCGCTCGCTCCAGTGCCGTCCGCGCCTCCTCCAGGTCCGCGTCCTTCGACGGGGCGCGCGGATGGTTGGCGCGGTTCACGTAGGCCGTGCCCAGGTTGATCCACGCATCCGGCCGCTTCGCATCCAGCGCCAAGGCGTGTCGATAAGACGTGATGGCCTGCTGCCGGAAGGGCAGCGAGTCCCCTCCGCGTCCGTCCTCGGAGTCCGCCCACACCTTGAAGACGAGCCCCAGGTCCAGGTGGAAGTCGTAGTCGCGCGCGGACTCCGGGATGGACTCGAAGGCGGCGACGGCGGCGCGCAGGTGTTCTCGCGGATCCTCGTTGCGGTCCTGCCGGTAGCGGGCCCACTGCCACCAGCCCATGGCCAGCGCGTGGCGTGCCTCCACCCTGGACGGCTCGAGCCTCAGCGCCTCCTTCGCCGCGTCGAGCGTCCGGGTGAGGAGCGGCTCCACGTCGCCCCCGCTGCTCAAGCGCACCTGGGCGAGGCGCCGGTGGAGCCGGGCCTCCAGCACCCACGTCTCCGCTTCATCGGGCGCCGCCGTGCGCGCGCGTGACACGGCCTCCATTCCGCGCGTGTACGCGGGCAGCACGTCGCCCTTGCCGGACAGCTCCAGCAGCAGGGCCTCCTGCTCCAGCTCCGCCCGCGCACGGTGCACGGCGGACACGCTGCGGCCAATCTCCGCCGCCGCCTCGTAGGCCCGGCGTCCGGCCTCCAGGTCGTCCCGGGCCGCGTCGCGTTCACTCGCCAGGGCATGGCGCACGGCGCGGGCGAGCAGGACGTCGCCCCGGAGCAGCGGCGCTTCGTGGAACCACGGCAGCCGCGTGCCCAGCGCGTCCAGGGACTTCAGCGCGTCCTCGAAGCGCTCCTGGTGGAAGGCGCGCAGGGCCTCCGCGTACTCGGGGGCGGGCACCTCCGCGCCACGGCCCTGCTCCAGGAACGCCAGCGCCGGGTCGCGTGAGTGCGTCCGGGCTTCACGGCGCTTCGCCTCGCGGCTGGCCGTGTCCGGGTTGCGGTCCGCCTCCATCCGTTCACGCTGGTAGCGGTGGCCCAGCACCAGTGCGAGCGCATAGGCCACGCGGGGTTCGCGGAAGCCCTTCGCCCAGGCGGCCTCCAGGTTAGTGCGCGCGGCCTCCTCGTCCCCCAGCGCGAGGAACCCGCGTCCCAGTGCGTAGTGGCCCGGGCCCTCCGCGACGGGGCCCGCGTCGCGCATGGACGCTTCGATGTCGCGCATGCGGGCGCGCATCGCCTCGCGGTCCGGCCGCGTGTCGTGCAGGGGCGCCTGGCCGGAGTAGCGGGCCTGGGCCTCGATGCGTTCAACGCCTTCGGTGAACCGCCGGGTCAGGGCCTCGCGCTGGGAGACCTCGCGGCGGGCCATCACTCCCTGGCCCACGGTGCCCGCGACGGCGAGCCCTGTGATGCCCGCGACGACGACCGCGACCCGGTGACGGGCCACCCACTTGCGCACGCGGTACGCGGGGCCGGTGCGCGCGAGGACCCGGTCGCCTTCGAGGAACCGCGTGAGGTCGTCCGCCAGGGCCCGCGCGGAGCCGTAGCGCCGCGAGCGCTCCTTCTCCAGACACTTGAGGACGATGGCCTCCAGGTCCGCCGGGAGCTCCGCGTCCAGCTCGCGCGGACGGCGGGGCTCCTGGGTCGCGATGCGGCCGAGCACCTCCAATCCATTGGCACCGGTGACAGGCGGTTGGCCGGTCAGCAGGTGGTACAGCGTGGCGCCCAGGCTGTAGACGTCCGCGCGCCGGTCCAGGCGGGACACCTCACCCCGGGCCTGTTCAGGGGCCATGTACTGGGGCGTGCCCAGCACGGTGCCGGTGGCGGTGGCGGCGTCGTCGCTGGTCCAGTCGCGCGCCAGCCCGAAGTCCATGACGTAGGGGCGCAGGGCGCCGTCCTCGCCGCGCTCCACGAGGATGTTGGAGGGCTTGAGGTCGCGGTGCACGAGCCCGGCCAGGTGGGCAGCGTGCACGCCCAGCGCGGCGTCGCGCAGCACGAGCGCCTTCTGCTCCACGGACAGCGTGCCGGCCAGGGTGTGCAGCGGCGCCCCCGGGATGTACTGCATGGCGATGTACGCGCGGCCCTGGACCTCGCCGACCTCGTACACGCGGCAGACGCGTTCGTGGTCCACGCGGGCCTGGGCGCGGGCCTCGGAGATGAAGCGGCGCGACAGCTCCGGGTCCTCGTCGCGGACGAACTTCAACGCCACGTCGCGGTGCAGCCGCAGGTCCCGGGCGAGGAAGACGCGGCCCATGCCGCCCTGTCCCAGGAAGCGCACGGGCCGGTAGAGCGCCCAGTGCGGCACCGGGAACGCGGGACCGTCCACTCCGGCGGCAGGCGCGGCGCCCGGAGGCAACGTGTCGTCGGCGGTGCCCGGCGCAGGGCCCATGCGCACGGGCGCGGCGGCATGCACGGGGCCGTGCGGCGTGCCCTCCCGCGGGCGTTCTTCGTCGCGGAGCGCGCTGTCGCGCGGGCGCTCCCCCTTGCTTCCGGGCGGAGGTGGCGTCTCCTCCTCCAGGCTCCGGCGCAGCGATACGAGCGAAGCTGCGGAGAGCCGCCCCTGCTCCACGAGGAGCTGGAGCGCAGAGACGCCGCGCCGCGCGGCCTCCTCGCGCACGGCCTCCACGTCCTCGCGGGAGAGGAGCCCCTCGGCCAGGGCCATGCGCAGCTCCGCCTCATCCGCCTCAAGCACGCCAGCACGCTCCCATCGCCGGAGGAGCGTAGCGGAGCCTCCCGCTTCCACGCACGTCGCCACACGGCGGCGCGGCGCGACGCGACTTGCGGTGCCCGCCCGCCCGTTCCCAAGATGCGCGCATGAGCTCCATGTGGGTCCTGGAAACGCCGCAGCCGCCGCCGGACGCGCGCATCGCCTATGGCGAAGCCCCGCAGCAGTTCACCGAGCTGCGCAAGCCCAGGGGCAAGGGCCCGCACCCCGTGGTCCTCTTCGTCCACGGCGGCTTCTGGCGCGCCGAGTACGGCCTGGAGCACGCGGGCCACCTGTGCGCGGACCTGACGAAGCGCGGCTTCGCGACGTGGAGCCTGGAGTACCGGCGCGTGGGCCAGGACGGCGGCGGCTTCCCCGGCACCCTGGAGGACGTGGCCTCCGCGGCGGACCACCTGGTGGACGCCGCCCCGTCGCTGGGGCTGGACCTCTCCAACGTGGTGGCCATGGGCCACTCCGCCGGCGGACACCTGGCCATGTGGCTGGCCGCGCGCCACCGCCTCACGCCGAAGCAGGCGCTGTACCGAGACGCGCCCCTGAAGCTGAAGGGCGTGGTGTCCCTGGCCGGCGTGCTGGACCTCGCGCAGGGCGCGGCGCTGGACCTGGGCAAGGGCATCGTGAAGACCTTCATGGGCGGCACCCCGGAGCAGGTCCCCGAGCGCTACGCCGTGGCGTCCCCCGCGGCCCTCCAGCCGCTGAAATTGCCGCAGGTCCTCCTCCACGGCACCGAGGACGACACCGTCCCCCTGAAGGTCAGCGAGGGCTTCCACGCCCGGGGCGTCCAGCAGAAGGACCCCGTGCACCTGGTCCCCCTCAAGGGCGCGGGCCACTTCGAGCTCATCGACCCGCGCTCCAAAGAGTGGCCCCGCGTGGTCCAGGCCGTGCGGACGCTGCGCTAGCGCTGGCCCGCCGTGCGCCCGGGGCCCCCCTGGAGCCGGGACTACTTCTTCGGGGGGTTCCCTTCAGGGGGCGGCTTGGACAGCGCGGGCGGGAACGCGTTGAAGCGGCGCCACAGTTCGTAGGCGAGCGGCACCTGTTCGAGCAGCACCCACCCGTGGGCCCGCGCGCCCTGGCGCAGCAGGTCGCTTGCAGGCCAGGGCTCACCGGGCAGGGGCGTGACGAGGATGCGGAAGCGGCCCGGCTGTCCGCCACCCGCCGCGTCGATGACGGAGACCTCACCCCCGAAGGTGCCCACGGCCACGGAGGGCCAGCCGCTGGCCTGGAGCGCGGGCCAGCCCTCGAACTGCAGCCGCACCTGCCGCTCGCGCATCACCAGCGGCAGGTCGTTGCCGTCCATCCACAGCTCCACCGCGCGCGAGCGCGTCTCCGGCACGAGCACGGCCAGGGGCTCCCCCGTCTTCACGTACATGGCGCTGTCGCCCGCGTTCCTGCGCAGGATGACGCCCGCGCGCGGCGCCGTCACCAGCTGCCGCCCCTGGCGCGCCAGCCGCGTGTCCACCCGCGCCAGCTCCGCCCGGGCGCTGGTGAGCTCCTTCATCACGTCCGCCTCCTTGAGCTGCGCTTCCTCGTACTGCTTGCGCGAGCTGAGGCCCTCGTTGAAGAGCTGCCACTGGCGCCGCACGTTGCGCAGCGCCGTGTCGAGCGCGCGCTCGGCCGCCGCGAGGCGGGCCTGCGCCGCCTCCTGTTCGGAGCGCAGGCGCTGGAGCAGCTCCGGGTCGTTGTCCACGATGCGCGCGATGGGGTCCCCCTTGGCCACGTGCGAGCCCTCCTGGACGAACCACGTGTCCAGCCACCCGTCCAGCGGGGCGTCCACGCGCTGCTGGCGCTCGTCCGGCGAGTACGCCACCACCTGGCCTTCTCCAAAGGCCGACTGCTGCCAGGGGATGAACGCCAGGCCGAACGCGAGCAGGACGCCCGCGACCACCATCCCGCCCGCGAGCCTGCGCGCGGAGGCCACCGGGCGGACGCGCGCGAAGGACCCGATGCGGCCGTCCTGGAAGGAAACGCGATAGGGCATGCTCATGACGGCTTCACCTCCACCAGGGTGTTCGCTTGCACGCGCAGCTCGCGGTCACAGCGCGCCGCGAGCTCCGGCAGGTGCGTGGTGAGCAGCAGCGTCCACGGCGCGCCGGGGGCCAGCAGCCGCTCCACCACCTGCGAGCGCACGTCCGCGTCCAGGCTGTCCAGGGCTTCATCCAGCACGAGCAGCCGCGGGCGGCCCACCAGGGCGCGCGCGAGCATCAGCCGCTGGGCCTGTCCTGGAGACAGCAGCGTGTGGCCGCCCGACAGGCGCGTGCGCAGGCCGTCCGGGAGCCGCGACAGCTCATCCAGCAGACACACCGCGTCCAGCGCCTGCCGCACGTCCTGGAGCGACACGTCCGCGCGGCCCACCGCCACGTTCTCCTGCACCGTGCCGTCGAAGAGCTGGATGCCGCGCACCAGCGCCACCTGGGCCTGCAGCGAGTCGGTGGACGCCTCTCGCAGGTCCATGCCGTCCAGCTCCACGAAGCCGTGGGCCGGCTCCCGCAGGCCCACGGCCACGTCCACCAGCAGGCGCTTGCCGGAGCTGTACGGGCCGACGATGGCGACGCGGCTGCCGGGCTCCACCCGCAGGTCCACGTCGCGCAACGTCGCGGTGGAGAGCGGGCTGGCCGGGAGGCTCACGTCCCGCAGGCGCAGGGCCGCGGCGCGCCCGTCCCGGCGGTCCAGGGGTTCGCCCCCATCCGGCTGGATGGGCAGGTCGAAGAGGTGGCCCACCTTGTCCACCGCGGCCAGCAGGTCGTAGAGGCTCTCCAGGTACTTGCCGAACTTGGTGAAGCTGACCACCACCGGGGCGACGATGAGCTCCGCGGCCACGAGCTGGCCCAGGCTCAGCTGCTGGCGGGTGACGAGCCAGCCTCCCACGCCCAGCAGCAGCCCGCTCGCGAGCGCCTGGACCGTGAGCGTTCCCGCCACCTGGCGCAGCAGGATGCGGAAGTGCCCGGAGCGCGCCTCCAGATAGGCCTGGGTCGCCTCATCCGCGCGCCGCAGGGCCAGCGCCCCGCCCGCCGGTCCCCAGAAGGCGAGCGGCACCCGCGCCAGCTCCGCCAGCCAGCCCACGACCTCGTACTTCCGGTAGGACTCCTGGACGCTGGTGCGCACCGCGCCCCGCCCGAGCCCGAAGAGCACCAGCGCCATGCTCCCCAGCAGCAGCAGGTCGAAGCCGAGCAGCAGCGGGCTGTAGAAGGCCAGCACCGTCAGCCCGACGAGCGCCTGGAGCGCGAGCGCCAGCCCATCCAGCAGGATGAGGGCCGTCGCCTTCTGGATGGTCATCACGTCCATGAAGCGGTTCACCAGCTCCGACACGCGGTGGGTGTCATGCACCTGCGCCCGCACGCGCGGCAGCCGCCAGGCCAGGTCCACCGCCATGCGCGCGAAGAGCCGCTGCTGGAGCCGCTCCGCCACCAGGACCTGCATCAGCCGCAGGCCCCCGGCCAGCACGAGCAGGCCGAAGACGACGAGCCCCAGCACCGCCAGGGGCTGGAGCACGGTCCCGAAGGCGGCGGTGTTCACCACCGCCTGCGCGGTGATGGGCACCACGAGCGAGAGCAGCCCCACGCCCGCGCCGTAGACGACGAGGACCCAGAGGTCACCGCGCTCCGGCGTGAGCACGGCCTTCAGCCGCTCCCAGGGGGTCAGGTGAGGGTGATGCGTGTCCGTGGCCATTGTGTTCATCTCCCCGGCGTGGTGACCGTGGCGACCGGCAGCGCCAGCGCGGCGCGCAACGTCGCCGCGGCCTTGAAGTACTCCGCGAGTGCATCCACCTCGCGCACCTGGGCCTCCGCCGCCGTCTGCTCGCGCAGGTTCACGAGCAGCAGGCTGCTGTCGCCGTGCGCAGGCGCGTGCGCTCACCTGCGCCAGCTCCGCGCGGCGGCC
>NZ_JBKGHJ010000659.1:0-3720 GCF_046520365.1 Corallococcus sp. 4LFB | reverse complement strand
CGTAGCCGCACGCACGCTCGCGTCTCCCCTCACCGGGAGACGCGCCCACGGGCGGTGCCCCCTCGGGAGGTGTCCCGGGGAGACCGCCCGCGTTCGTTTCCCGCGGACCACGCTGCCTGAGCGGCCCCCCCTGCCCCCGCTAGCCGGGCAGGACCCGGGTGCGCCGGCGGCGGCCCCACTCCATCAAGATGAACGTCATGCCCACCGCGAGCATCGCGCTGCCACCGCCACACCCGGCGGCCATCGCCTGCTGGGAGGGGCCCGTCGCGGCGCTCGCCAGCGCGCCGGGGTCCCGTGGGGGCTCGAACCCGGAGCCGCCGGTGGCGGTGAACGGCTCGCGGTCCCGCGCGTCGTCGGACGGGGCCTGCTTCGCCGCGACGGACTGGGACTTGAGCGACGACGCGCTGGTGGAGAAGAAGGACAGCCGGTAGCTGGAGCCGGAGGACGGCTCGATGCCGAAGAAGCACACCAGCGGCACGCCCGAGGGCAGCACGTCCGGCGCCGCCGGGTAGCCCGCGAAGCCGGACCGACGCCAGCTCCCTGCCCGCCCCCGGCTTGCCGCTGGAGGACAGCGCGCGGACCCACAGCCGGTAGCCGGAGCCGTCGCTGCGCGGCTGGTTGTAGAAGAGGTACAGGCTGCTGCCCGAGCGCACGAGCGCGGGCTGCGTGGCCCAGTCCCCGTCCTCCAGCACCTTCACCGCGGAGCCGAAGCTGGAGCCGTTGAAGCGGCGGTACATCAGCCGTTCGGAGTTGTCCTTGTAGACCAGGTGCAGGCCGCCCTTCCCGTCCGCCACCGCGCTCATCGCGGCGCCGTGGTAGATGCCGTCGGAGAAGGCCGTGCGCGTGGAGGACCAGGTGGACACGGACGCGCTGTCGTCGCGGATCCGGTAGTGCGTGGTGTCGTGGCCGTCGTGCGAGCTCCACAGCATCATCAGCCGGCTGCCCAGGCTGATGAGCCGCCCGCCGCCGCGCTTGGAGATGCCGCGCGCGAGCGCGGACTGCGTGCGGAAGGTGGAGCCGCCGTCGCTGCTCACGGAGAGGGCCAGCGTGTTCCTGGCGTCCTTCTCCCGGAAGAAGGCCTGCACCCAGAAGCGGCCCCTGGAGTCGCGCGCCAGCTCCGCGCGGTAGTACGCGGTGCTGGAGCTGGTGGAGTCGAAGACGCGCACGGGCTTGTCCGGCAGCCAGTGGTTCCTGGACGCGCTGTAGCGCCACCACTGGAAGTACACGTCGCGGGACGTGGAGCCGCTGATGCCCTGGCTGTCCGGCGTCTCCACCGCGTAGACGAGCGCCACGTCCCGGCCCACCACCACCAGGTCCGCGCGGTCGTAGGTGGAGCCGTCGTGGATGACGCCCTCCTGCTTCCAGCTGCCGCCGCCGTTGTCGCTGCGGAACAGGCGCAGGCCGTGCCCGTCCTTTCCCCCCTGCTGCACGGCCGCGAGCAGCACGGAGCCTTCACTGCGGGACACGCGCACGATGTGCCGGTGCGCGGGCAACGTCAGCGCGTTGCCGCCCCGCACCGGGATGGCCGTGGGCGGTGTCGCCGCCGTCATGCCCGCCAGCAGGAGTCCTGTGAGTGCCGCCCAACTCATTCCCACCCCCTCTGTTGAATTCCTCGCCGGGAAACTGGTGGGCGGGGAGGGGCGAAAGAAGCTGGGAAAAAGAGGCGTCGCCTGCACGCCTGCTCCGCGACGGAGGCTCGCGCGGAGGCCTTGCGCCGCGGGGAGCGTCGTTTGCTGAACGTGGGGGCGCCTCAGCCGCGCGCCGCGGCCCTGCCGCCGATGTGCTCGCCCGCGTCCGGACGCAGCCGGCGGAAGAGCGGCCCGGCCAGCGACGACACCATGCCGATGGCGAGGAACGGCAGGACGAAGCGGTCCGGCGTGAGGCGCACGTCACCGCCGCCGCGCGCCACGTGCAGCATCAGGCCGCCGAAGCTGATGCCCACGCTCAGCGCCATCTGCTGCGTCACCACCGCGACGGTGGAGCCGTTGCTCACCGCCTCCCGGGGGAGGTCCGCGTAGGCCACCGTGTTGGTGGCGGTGAACTGCAAGGAGCGCATGAAGCCGCTGCACACGAGCGTGACGATGATGAACGGGATGGGCGTCCCCAGCCCGAAGAAGGCGGGCACGGCCGTCAGCGCGGCGGTGAGCAGGTTGGAGGCGACGAGCGTCTGGCGGAAGCCCGCGCGGCGGATGAGCGCGGGCGCCACCGGCTTGCACATGAAGGCGCCCAGCCCCGTCCCGATGGTGACGAGCCCCGCCTCCAGCGGCCCCCAGCCCAGGGCCACCTGGAAGAGCAGCGGCAGGAGGAAGGGCGTCGCCCCCAGGCCGATGCGCACCAGCGCGCCGCCCGCCATGCTGGCGCGGAAGGTGTCCACCTGGAACAGGCGCAGGTTGAGCACCGGGCGCGGCGTGCGCAGCGCGTGCCGCACGTAGGCGGCCAGCGCCCCGAGCGCGACCAGCGTGATGCCCACCTGCGCGGGCCACGGCACCAGGCCGATGCCCACCGTCTCCGCCGCGCCCATCAGCGCGGTGATGGCGACCACGGCGATGGCGAAGCCCTTCGTGTCGAAGGGGCCGGGGTCCGGCTGCTTCAGCGGAGGCACGAAGCGCGCCACGGCCCACATGCCCAAGAGGCCCACCGGCACGTTGATGAAGAAGATCCACGGCCAGTCCGCGACGGCCAGGATGAAGCCCGCGAGCGGCGGCCCCAACAGCGGCCCCACCAGCGCGGGCATGGTGAACCAGCTCATCGCGGACACCAGCTTCTCGCGCGGCGCCGAGTTGACGACGATGAGCCGGCCCACGGGCGTCATCAGCGCGCCGCCCAGCCCCTGGAGCGTGCGGGAGGCGACGAGCTGCGCGAGCGTCTGGGAGAGGCCGCACAGCACGGAGCCCGCGAGGAACACGACCATGGCGGTCATGAAGACGCGGCGCGGGCCGAAGCGGTCGGCGATCCACCCGCTCGCGGGCGCGAGCACGGCCAGCGCCAGGATGTACGACGTCAGCGCGAGCTTGAGGTGGACGGGGTCGGTGCCGAACGCCACGGACAGCGTGGGCAGCGCGGTGGACAGCGCCGTGGAATCCAGGAACTCCATGAACAGCGCGCTGGCGACCGCGACGGAGGCCAGCCGGGTGCCTCGGGAGGAGGTGTTGGAGGGCCCGGTGGAGACGGTCGCGGTGGAAACGGACACGTCCTTTTCTATGCGCATGCCGCGCCGGGTCTGTCACGCCCGCGGGAAGGCCGCGCCGGGCAGCGCAGAAGTCCGCGTACTCCCAGCGCGAAGCGGCGAGGGCTTCCGGTGAAGCTGGCGTCTGGCGGTCCGCAGGGCAGTCAGGCAGGCCCGCTGGCACCCAGGAGCTTCAGGGCTCCGGCGGCTCGTTCCGGGCGGCGTCCGCCAGCGTGCGGGCCTCTTCGCGCAGCTCGTCCAGCCGGACGCGGTGGCGCTGGAGCAGCGCGTCCACCTGCTCGACGCGGACCTTGTCCCCGCGCGCCTTCGCTTCCTGCCGCTCGCCTTCCAGCCGTGACACGTCCCGCCCCAGCAGCGTGGCGATGTGCTCCGTCTTCTCCAGCTTCCAGCGCGCCGTCTGGGGCTGCTCCTCCGCGATGGGGTCGTTCGCCTGCGGCGGCGCGTTGGCCACCTCCGGCTCCGGCGGCACGTCCCCGGGTGCGGGCGGCACCACCGTGGCGTGGGGCGGCGCGGGGTCCGGCGTCCGCACCGGC
>NZ_JBKGHJ010000658.1:0-3723 GCF_046520365.1 Corallococcus sp. 4LFB | reverse complement strand
CCCGCGCTGGGGGGCGCCACGCCCGCGGCCACGCCCACCCCGGTGGGGACGGCCGGCACGGCGGTGCAGACGAACGGCGGCACGGTGGCGGACTACCAGGTGGGCCCCCCGCGCCGTCCGGACATCCACCACGACAACGGCTTCCTGCAGAACCCCAACGACCCCAACGACCCGAACCCCATCCCCACGGAGAGCCCGGGCCTGAGTGACTACGCGGCGCGGGCCGAGTGGGAGCTGAAGCTCAGCGCCGCGCGCGCGGCCCAGGGCATCCCGGGCGTGCCGCACAACAACATCCCGGACGGCCTGGACACCTACGACCACTTCCTGCACGGCAACGGCGCGGACCGGCACTTCGACTACGAGCGCTTCGTCAGCACGGACCCCGCGGCCAGGCGGTGCTCACCAACTCCACGCGCGACACGCAGCAGGCGGCGGAGGCGACCTACAACCAGATGATCGCCCAGGACCCGTCGCTGGCCGGCAAGCCGGTGACGTTCCAGATTACCGGCTCTCAGATTGGCGTGGGCTCCAGTGAGCAGTTCCCCTACCCGGAGACGGAGAACTGGCAGAAGGCCATTGGCGGCCACTCCGTGTGGAACAGCGCGACGGTGACGGTGTACCCGCCGGAGACGCCGGGCGGGAAGCCCCGCTTCGAGATGGACATGACGCTCCACGCGGAGGACCGCTACAACTTCAACCCGGGCCAGCAGGACATCAACACCGGCACGCCGGACGCGGAGAACGGCCGGCTGGAGCGCACGGGCCTGGGGCACCAGTACACCAACTACGGCACGCTCCAGCGCCACGTGACGTGGGACCAGGGGAGCCCCGAGAATGCGACGTCGCGTCCCATCGGTGGCCGGTAGGCGCACGCTCGCTACCACCCTGCTGCTGGGGTGTGTTTCGCTGGCCTGCGACAAGCCCTCAGGGGGGAGTGCATCCATGACGACACAGACGGCCGCGCCGGCGGCGAAGACGGGAACGGACCTGGAGACGCTGGAGAAGACCGTGACGCTGCCGCGCCGCCCCCAGGCGGTGCGGTGGCGCCAGTCCGCGCGCGGCGTCCCGGGCGGGCTGGGCCCCACGGACACGCAGCTGCTCGCGGTGCTGGAGTACCCGGCGGCGGAAGCCCAGGCGCTCCAGGCCACGCTGAAGCCCACGCGGCTGACGGTGAAGGTGGACGACGGCGGCTGGCTGCCGGAGGCCACCCGTGACGCCCTCAAGGGCGCCACCGCCTATGACGCGGCGCCCTTCTTCAAGGGCTCGCTGCGCCAGGGCACCGTGTTCCAGCTGCCGGACTCCAGCACCTTCGTGCTGGTCCTCTTCAGCAGCTAGGCCGCGCGACGCAGGAGACACCCCGGGGCCCGGCCGCGAACGCCGGGCCCCTTTGTTTTTCGCGCGCTACGGCGTGCCCTCGGGCCGGGACTTCTTCTTCGGCGGGGCGCCGTGATGGCTCCCGCGCTGGGTGCCGGACGTGTCGCGCGCGCCGCTGTCCGCGCCGTTGATGATGCCGCTCACCAGCAGGAAGGCGTTGAGGCGCAGCTGCATGAAGTTGTTCTCCACCTTCGGCGGCTGCTGCATGCGCAGGGTGCGGTCCTCGCCCTGCTGGTGCTTCGGCCACTCCGTCGCGGACGCGGGCGCTCCCGTGCGGGCGAACTGGAGCATCCAGCCGCTCACCTGGCGCGAGTACGCGCGGTCCTCCTCGGTGACGACGTCCTGCGTGGGCGGGCAGCGGGCCACGGTGTCCAGGAAGTACGGCACGTCCGAGCCGTGCGGCACGCCGTGGGGGTGCGTCGGGCGCAGCGCGGTGGCGGTGTAGTCGAAGTAGAAGCGCCACGCGTCGGAGACCCTTGCGTGCAGGTCCGCGAGCTGCCGGGGGATGAGCGTGAAGACGATGTCGCGGCACACCTGCCGGGCCAGCTCCTCGTCGGGCGTCACGCCCGGATAGAGCAGGCCGATGGGCACGTTGTTGTCGCGCAGCGCCTGGAGGACGTCCATGGGGTCGCGCCCCATGGCCTGCATGACAGACACGTCGTCGCTGGTGCTGCCCAGGATGAGCGGCATGCGCGCCTGCTGCTGCGCCTTGAAGGTGGACAGGATGGACTGGGGCATCACGGTGTCGCCGCACACGGCCACCGGCGACAGCGAGTGCTCCGGCGGCTGCCGCCAGAAGGCGTCCGCGGGCAGCTTGCGCAGGCGCTCCGGCGTCGCTTCCGCGTCCGGCACGCCCATGCCGCGGATGAGCGCCTCGCCCTTGGGCAGCGCCGTCTCCAGCGGCAGCTCATCCAGGCCGTACACGCTCATCGCCACGCCCCGGTGGAAGAGGGGCCGCGCGGCCTCCATGCAGAAGAGGGACAGCACGCTCTTGGCGCCCGCGGACTGGCCAATGAGGGTGACGTTGTTCGCGTCCCCGCCGAACTTCGCGATGTTGCGGTTCACCCACTGGAGCGCGGCGAGCTGATCCAACAGGCCGAAGTTGGCCGCGCCGCCGCCCGGCTCCCGCAGGAGCGCCGGGTGGGCCAGGAAGCCCAGGTGCCCCAGGCGGTAGTTCAACGTGACGAGGATGGCGTCCCGGGACGCCATGGGCACGCCGTCGTACGGAGGCAGGCCGCCCGCGCCAATCACATACGCGCCGCCGTGGAGCCACACGATGACGGGCAGCTTCGCCTGGGCGTCCACGCGGGGCGTCCAGACGTTGAGGTAGAGGCAGTCCTCCCCCATGGGGACCGGGTCCCCGCCACCGCCCGCGATGCAGGCCTCGCGCGACTGGGGCGAGGAGTCGCCGTACTTCGAAGCCTGACGGAGGTGCTTCCACGGCACGACCGGGGCGGGCGGGCGCCAGCGCAGCGCGCCCACCGGTGGCTGGGCGTAGGGAATGCCCTTGAAGGCATACATCCCTTCCTCGACGACGCCTTGGAGCTGTCCTTCGACGGTGCTGACGACGGGAGCGGACTGCTGGACCATGTTTGGAATCCCCCACGAAGCCCGGCACGCCGGAACCGGGCGGAAGCGGAGTAGAGGGTTGGACCTTGCGAGTCAATGCGATGGGACCCAAAGACAAGCACGCGTCCGCAACGCGACGGCGCTCCCAGACTCCGGAGCATCAGGGCAATGCCATAACGACTTCCCGCAAGGGAACCGGGCCTCCGTGGCGCGCGGCGCTCGCGCAGGCCGCCAGGCGCGCTCGCCGCGGATCGGCGGGTGCGCGGCGGACCGGCGCCACGGCGCACCGCCCGGGGTCCCCAGCCCGGGAAACCCGGAGCTCCGGCCGCGGAAGCGCCCATCCCGCGTTTTCCAGACCAACGCTGCCAGTGCGGTGATGAAGACACGCATGGAACCTGGGTACAGCAGCCCGGGCCCTCGAAGGCCCGCCCCCCTTCGCGCCCAGAGGAGGACTGGACCTTCAAGGTAGGCTCCGCCCGCCCGACTCCGGCACGCCGGGCGACACCAATGATTTCATGTTTTACGTTGCTATCACGGTGAGTCCCGCCATCCGGTGACACTCGGAGAGAGACAATGCCCGGAGGGCCGGCGGGCGAGGCATCAGGGACCCATTTTACTTTGACCCCCCTGGCGCTAGAGCATGTGTCTTGAATGTGTCGCTCCCGCGTCTTCGCTCTCGACTCACAGTCCCAGCCCACCCCCTTCCGCGGCCCCCGGAAGACCCACGCCGCCTCGCGGCTCGCGGCCGTGGCGTCCGTGCTGCTGGCGCTCCTGGCGTCG
>NZ_JBKGHJ010000657.1:0-3736 GCF_046520365.1 Corallococcus sp. 4LFB | reverse complement strand
AGCCGGCCAGCAGCACCATGAACAGCGTGGCGTCCTGCGCGCGCGCCAGCGTCTGAGTTGCCGGTCAGCGCCTGGCAGGCGAGGACACGCTCGCTCCCGGAAGCTCTGCACGGGCGGGCGCGGATGGTCCAGCGGCAGCTCCACGCGGCCGGTGCGCCCGCGAGCCGCTGCTTCCAGTAGGTGACTGCCTCTCCAGCGCTTCGCCTCGCAGCCAGTCGCGCTGCCACAAGGCGTAGTCGGCGTACTGCACCGGCAGCTCCGGCAGCGGCGACTCCCGGCCCTGGGCATACGCGGTGTACAGCGCGCCCAGCTCGCGGATCAGCACTCCCACCGACCAGCCGTCGCTGACGATGTGGTGCATCACCACCACGACGATGTGCTCCTCCGGGGCCAGCCGCAGCAGCAGCACGCGGAACAGGGGCCCTTGCGCCAGGTCGAAGCGCTGGCGCACGAAGGCGCCCGCCCGTGCCAGGACAGCCTGCCCGCGTTCCGCCTCACCCAGCGGGGACAGGTCCTGCCGTTGCGACACGAAACCACCGGGGGCATCGATCACCTGCGCGACCGTGTCCTGCCCGGCCGCGAAGCGCGTGCGCAGGGCCTCGTGCCGGCGCACGATTTCCTCGAGCGCCCGCTCGAAGGCGTGGTCGTCGAAGTGGCCCGTCAGACGCAGGCCGGTGGCGATGTGGTAGGCCGTGCCCAGGTTCTCGAGGCGGTCCAGCAGCCACAGGCGCTCCTGCGCGTACGACAGCGGCAGGTGTTCGGGCCGCGGCCGCGCGGCTACCAGCGGGGCCGCCTGCGCGCCCGCTGCCTGCCGCAGGAAGTCCACCAGCTCCGCCTTCCGCGCGCGCAGCTGCGCGAGGCGTTCCTGCGTCATCGCGCCCCTGGGCGCCTGGTAGCGCAGCTCGCCACCTTCCAGCCACAGCCGCACGCCGTCCTGCCGCAGCGCGGCCAGCAATGATTGAACCGCGCTCATGTCCGTCCCAGGGACCGCGTGTGTCATTTGGTCCGGATCTCGTCGATCAGACGGGCCGACAGGCCATTGACCATGGTCCGGTTGATCATCGGGTGCGCTTCGTGCGTGGGGCCGAAGTCGCTGTCCGGGTGGTAGGCGACCACGGACATTTCGGAGTCCGTGGTGCGGAAGGAGTGCGGGCCTTCGGCGCGAATGACGAACACGCGGCCCGGTATGAGCGGAATGATCTCCTTGGGCGTGACGCATTCGCCGTGCCCGCGAATCACCATGCCCACGCGCATCGACGGATGCGTGTGCTGCGTCTGGTCGATGCCGGGCGGGAAGTAGAGCAGGTTGAAGCAGGCGTCGCCCATCATCACCGGCG
The DNA here is from genome assembly GCF_046520365.1 of Corallococcus sp. 4LFB. Lineage (NCBI taxonomy): Bacteria > Pseudomonadati > Myxococcota > Myxococcia > Myxococcales > Myxococcaceae > Corallococcus > Corallococcus sp. 4LFB. The sequence continues at coordinate 2,399 of NZ_JBKGHJ010000657.1, read as the reverse complement.
GAATCAGCAGCGAGTCGGTGCAGCCGTCGATGTATTTGAGGCGCCCGCGCGCCTCCACCGGACCGCCAACCTGGAAGAAGCCGTCATAGCCCAGCCGGGAGATGGCAATGCCCCGGCCGCTGCCGTGCACCACGGCCTCGCCGGGCGCGGAGAAATACATGCCGCCGCGCAGCTTGAACTCGCCGGCGGCATGCTCCAGCGTCACCGTGCCGTCGTAGACGTAGCCGATGTGCGTGGCGCCAGCCGCAGCCTCAGCCGGTCTTGCGACCAGGCCCACAACTGGGTGGAGAACGTGTCGTTCTTCATGTCCGCCAGCAGGCCGTGCGCGAGCGGAAAGGGAATGAAACTGTCTGGGTGAGCGGCGTGCATGAGGTGGTGCTCCGGTGGAGGCAAGGGGACGGTGCTGGAATCGGCCGGACTGGTCCGGGGTGTCAGGTGCCCACGACGGGTTCATTGCCAAAGTTGCGCCGGGCGTAGGCCTGGAACCGCTGCGCCAGCACGGCGCGCTTGACCTTGCCGGTCGGCGTCGCCGGGATGGGGTCGGCGCCGAACAGGACCACGCGCGGCCGGTAGCGGACGGAGCAGGCCTTCACCGCGTCCAGCACCTTTCTTTCGTTGTCGGGCGTGCGGGGCACCACGAGGTACAGGCCGATCTCCTCGCCCGCGGCCTCGTTGGGGAAGCCCGTCACGGCGAAGCGGCCGACGGCGCGCAGCGCCTCCAGCTCGGCCTCGATGGCCAGCGGTGAGAGGTTCTCGCCGTAGCGGATGACGATCTCCTTCTTGCGGCCGGTGACGAAGATGTAGCGCTCGCCGCCGACCAGGGCGAAGAAGCCCAGGTCTCCGGTGCGCAGCGCGCCCTCGCCCAGGGCCGCCTCGGTCGCGTCCTCGGCATCCCAGTAGCCGCGCATCAGGGTGTGGCCTGTCACCACGATTTCACCCTCCTCCTCGGCGCCGGCGGGCGAGCCGTCCGCGCGGCGGATGCCGATATCGCAGCCGAACAGGGCCGGGCCGATGCTCGGCACCGCCCAGTGGCCCATGGAGCGCTCCAGGTCGGCGTCCGGGACATCCCAGGGGATGGTGGCGGCGAAGTTCACGCACTCGCTCAGGCCGTAGCCCTGGTGGATGGGGATGCCCGTCCTGTCGACGAACTCGCGCGCCACCGTCCTGGGCAGCGGCGCGGCGGCCGAGGTCACGTACTTGAGGTCGGGCAGCGTGTCGCGCGGCACCGGCATGCGCGAGAGCACGCGGATGATTTCCGGCACCAGCGAGATGACGTCCACGCGCTCCGCGCGAAGGATGTCCCACACCGCCGCGCCCGGCAGGCCGGCGCTGAGCACGACATGGCTGCCCGCATAGAGCGAGGCCACCATGGAGAAGCCGAACGCGTTGGCGTGGAACAGCGGCAGCACGCACATGTGCACCCGGCGCCGCGCCAGGTCATGGATCCGCGCCAGCCCCTCCGCGTTGACCAGCAGGTTGTAGTGGCTCAGGCACACGCCCTTGGGCGCGGAGGTGGTGCCGGAGGTGAACAGGATGACCGCCGGGTCGTCGGGCATCACGTCGCGGGCGGGCCACTCGAAGCCCGCGTCGCCGTCGGCCGCGAGCGGCAGGGCCGGCAGCGCCACCAGGCCACCCGGTCTGGCCGCGATCAGCTCCGGCGACACCTCGCGGCCGGTGACCACGAGCCGGGGGGTGACCTTGTCGGCGATGAGCTGCAGCACGCGCGGCGACTCGGTGTTGCTCACCGGCACGGTCACCGCGCCCAGCGACATCAGCGCCAGGTGCGTGGCGAAGGCCTCCGGGCTGTTGGCGGACAGCACGATGACGCGGTCGCCGCGCGTGATGCCGTGCCCACGCGCGAACCAGTGCGCGAGCGCGCGGACCTGGCGCAGCAGCTCGGCGGCGTCGAGGTGCAGCACGCGCCGTTCCGCCTCGTACCAGGTGAGCGCCGGCCCTCCGTGTGCCGGTACGCCCGCCAGCACCTGGGGCAGCGTGGTCCTTTCGATCAACCGGTCTTCCGGGCCGCGGTCGCGGTAGCCGCGCGCGGCGGCGTGGCGCGACAGCGGCGGGATGGCCGATGCGGCATCGCTCATGGGGTTCCTCCCGGCATTGCGTTCCTCCACGGGGTCATATGATTCCTTCCTCCTCGTCGTTCGCGTCCTGCGCGGCGGCGCCCGGCGGCGGCGCGCCCTGCACGGACCAGCGCACGTTGGCGACGTACTCGGCCAGCGCCGCGAGCGTGCGGAGCTCGAACAGGGTGCGCAGCGGCAGGTCGACGCCGAACACCTCACGCAGCCGCGCCACCATCAGCGTGGCCAGCAGCGAATGGCCGCCCAGGTCGAAGAAGTTGTCCTGCGCGCCCACGCGCTCCACGCCCAGCACCTCGGCCCAGATCGCGG
>NZ_JBKGHJ010000656.1:0-3736 GCF_046520365.1 Corallococcus sp. 4LFB | reverse complement strand
CCGCCGCCAGCCCCAGCGCCAGCACCCCGCCCACCCCGGTGAGGACGCCCGGCGACTCGGTGGGCCCGTCCGGGCGGCCGCGCGGCAGCAGCGTCAGCGACGCCGTCATCAGCGCACCCAGGAGGTAGAGGTACGGCAGCGCCTGGGACTCGAAGCGCGACAGCACCAGCGCGTTCGCGGACGTCTTGAGCTGCGTCACCCCGGCGATGAGCGCGAACTGGAACGCACCCGCCGGCAGGACGCGGCGGTTCCAGGATGAGGTGTCGGAAGAGGCCACGGGCGCGGGAATGCGGACAGGATAACGTGGGAGCCCGCTATTCACGAATAACACTCTTCAAGCCCCGCCCGCATCCGCCCCCCGGCCGGGGATGGCCGCCCGCCTGCTCCCCGCGGCCCGCGTGGCGTACACTCCGGCGCCGTGACGCCCCCTCCTAACACCCTGCTTGACGGCACCCACACGGTGCTGACCCCGGAGTACGTGGAGTTCCGCTTCACGCTGGCGGGCGTGTACTCGCGCTTCCTCGCGTGGCTGCTGGACGCGCTCATCGTCGGCTTCACCGCGATGGTGGTGCTGCTGGTGTTCCAGGTGGGGATGGCCGCGTTCCCGGGGTTCGCCAGCGCGCTGGGCATCGTCGTCTACTTCCTGGTGGACTGGGGCTACGGCATCACGCTGGAGACCGCGTGGGCGGGCCAGACGGTGGGCAAGCGGGTGATGTCCCTCCGGGTCATCCAGGAGAGCGGCGTGCGCATCGGCTTCTACCACGCGGCCCTGCGCAACCTGGCGCGCGTGGTGGACCGGCTGCCGCTGCTCTACCTCGTGGGCGGCTCGGTGGCGCTCGTGTCCCGCTCCCACCAGCGGCTGGGAGACCTGCTGGCCGGCACCATCGTCGTGCGCGAGCGGCGCCTCAAGGTGCCCTCCGCCCTGGAGACCCGGGGCGAGGAGGGCCTGCTGGCGGATCCGCTGTTCGTCTCACGCGTGAAGCGGCTATCCACCGAGGAGCGGGAGCTGGTGCTGTCCGCGGCCCTGCGCCGCGAGGAGCTGCGGCTGGAGGCCCGCCTCACGCTGTTCTCCGCGCTGGGCGCCCGGCTCCAGGACTCGCTGGCCATGGAGAAGCCCGCCCACCTCTCGGATGAGAAGTGGACGCTGCTCGTGGCCGCCGCCCTGCTGCCCGCCCCGGGAGCACGGCCGGGGCGTCCGGCGGCCGGGCCTAGAAGTACGTCGCCAGGCCCACGGAGCCCGTCAGCGACGTCTGCGTATCCTCGTTGAGCGCGATGTAGAAGTTGTACTGCGCGCGCACGCCCAGGCTCACCGAGTCGCTGAGGAAGAAGTCCACGCCCGCGTTGGGCCCGATGCCCACGAAGTTGCTGACGCTCTCCTTGAAGACGATGAGGTAGCTCACGTCCGTGCCGATGTACGGCCGGATGGTCTCCTCCAGCAGCAGGTAGCGGATGCCCAGCGACGGCGCCAGCCCCACGACGCGCTTCTCCGGCGAGGCGTAGGTGTCCTTGGGGAACATCAGCTTCGACAGCGAGACGACCTCGAAGCCGTTCTCGATGTAGAGGCTGCCCTCCAGACCGATGAACGGCGTGCCCGCGAGCCCCGCGGTCTCCTTGAAGTCCATGTAGCCGAGCGACAGTCCCAGGCTGCGGTTGGAGAACTGGGCGTGAGCAGGAGCCGCGCCCAGCAGGGCCGCGAGCAAGCCAAAAGCACAGAGGTAGGTACGCATGGCGGCGCACTCTACAGCCGGCCTAACCCCTGGAAAACAGCGCTGATTCAGCGCAAGGCCGACGTTGCCTCACGGGGTGGCGCTCTCCTACACTCGGCCGGCCATGCGTCTTCGCCGCCTCTTCCTCACGCTGACCGCCGCCGCCTCCCTCTCCACCACCGCCTGCCTCACCACGCCGCCCCCGCACGAGCGGGCGCTCATCAACAACGAGCTGTGCGCGCAGGAGATGGCCAACGGGGACCTGCAGAAGGCGGAGACCTACTGCAACCTGGGCCTGGAGTTCTCCCCCCAGTACGCGGACCTGTGGGCCAACAAGGGCCTCATCGCCATGTACTCGGGCAACAAGGACAAGGCGAAGGAGTTCTTCATCAAGGCCCTGCGCTTCAACCAGGAGCACCTGCAGGCCTACCAGAACCTGGGCGTCCTCTACCTGGAGGAAGGCGCCTACGGAAAGGCCCACGACAACTTCAAGCGCGCCCTGCAGGTGAACCCGGACAACCTGGAGTCGCGCTACGACCTGGGCCTCACCTACATGAAGATGGAGAAGAAGAAGGAGGCCCGCAAGGAGTTCAACACGCTGCTCGCGGTCAACCCCAACGTGGCCAACGCCCACCACAACCTCGGCATCATGGCCTACGAGGACAAGGACCTGGAGGGCGCCTTCGAGCACATCTCCCAGGCCGCCCAGCTCACCCCGGACTCCGCGGAGGTGTGGCACGACCTGGGCACCGTCCTCATGGAGCAGAGCCGCTTCGCGGAGGCCCGAGAGGCCTTCGGCAACTGTGCCCGCCTGGATGAGAAGAACTCCAGCTGCCTCAACAACCTCGCCGTCGCCCAGCGCAAGGTGGCCCTCACCGACTCCGCGCTCAAGGAGCTCAAGGACACCCAGACGGCGGAGAACAGCGCCCCGGCCATGTACCTGCTCGCGCGCCAGTACCGCGAGAAGGGCCTGCTCACCGAAGAGGAGTCCGCCTACCGCAAGTGCGTGAAGCTGGACGCCAAGTTCGCGCCCTGCCACTTCGGCCTCTTCCAGCTCTTCAACGACGCCCACAAGCAGACCCACGCGCAGACGGCGTGCAAGAACTTCCTGAAGTTTGGTACCTCCGAGGAATTCCCCACCGAGTACACGACGTGTGAGAGATTCCTCGCCAACGACTCGTTCTAGCCGTCCCTTCGGGTAGCGACACACGCGATGAGCGTCCGTCTGACCGTCACGCAGCGCAGCGAGGCCGGAGGCGCCTCGGGCAAAGAGGTCGTCCTCGACGACTCCGTCATCACCCTGGGGCGGGACAAGACCTGCCAGGTGGTGCTCCCGCAGCAGGCGGTGTCGCGCAACCACGCGCGCATCAGCCAGGAGGGAAACCTCTACTTCCTGGAAGACCTGGGCAGCGCCTACGGGACGAAGATCAACGGCAAGGCGCTCCCCAAGGGAGAGAAGGAGTTGCTGCGCAACGGCGACGTCATCGCCATCGCGCAGTACGACGTCCGCTTCGACAAGGTCGTGGAGATCGCCCCGGACGTCAGCGACAAGACGTCGTTCCTCGCGCGCGGCATGGTGAAGGACGCGATGCGCGGCCTCGCCGGCGGCGAGGAGCGCTTCCTGCGCTACATGAACGGCCCGCGCGAGGGCCAGCGCATCGAAATCTCCGAGGCCCAGGAGCACGTCTTCGGCCGTGACGAGAAGGAAGCCGACGTCATCCTCAAGGACGACCTCGTCTCCCGCAAGCACGCCAAGGTGCGCCGGGACTGGTCCGGCACGCACGTGGAGGACCTGGGCAGCCGCAATGGCATCAAGGTCAACAAGAAGCGGGTGAACCGCAAGGCGCTCAAGGACGGCGACGAGCTGGAGATTGGCGCCACCCGCTTCGTCTACGTGGACCCCGCCGAGCCGCCCGACGAGCCGGCGGTGAGCCTCTCCGCGGAGAGCTCCGTCGTCGCCCCGGCGCCCTCGCCGCCGCGTCCCTCCCCGCCCCGCCGCGAGGAGCCGCCCCCGCCGGAGCCCGAACCGG
>NZ_JBKGHJ010000655.1:0-3744 GCF_046520365.1 Corallococcus sp. 4LFB | reverse complement strand
CCTCCCGGCCGAGCGTCGGGCCGCGCGGATCAGCTCGGCGGGAGCGCCGTGGGCCTTCAGCTCCTCCGCGAGCCGGAGGAAGGCGGGCACGGAGGCCGCCTCCAACCAGGCCATCCGCGCGAAGTGGCCGCCCAGCGCGCACCGCGCCTCCATTCGCGCCGCCTGGAGTCCCTCGGGCCGGCGTCCATCGGAGGCGCATCCCGCGGGCACGGTGGTGTAGCAATTCGTGTAGGGCTCCAGGGTCACCCCGCCGTCCAGATGCCCCGTGGGAACGGAGTGGACCTGGCAGCGATGGGCGGTTTGCTCCGTGCACACCTCCAGGCAGTTGAGGTCGTTTGGGGCTCCCCCATCCGGAAGCCGGCCGCTGACGTCATAGCGTCCCTCGTACGCGTCATATGGGATGCACCCCCCCATCCTCCTCCGCGCAGCCAATGACAGACAGGACGGGAGCGGCGAACAGCAGGCGTGCCACTGTCTGTCGAAGCAGCAGGTTGCGTGGAAGCAGGTTGTCCTTGCCATTGGCCATGTGAGTCTCCCCCTTGAGTGTTTGGCGACTCTACGACGGCGGAGGCCATTCCTCTCATGGGTTGTGCGGTCATTGGCTTTCGGAGTCCAGGGCGCGCAGGCGCCGCGTGAGCTGCTCCGCCAGCGTGGGGACCTGGGGCTCCTCCAGGATCGTGAGGTGCGTGCCCGGCACGTGGCAGACCGAGACGCCTCCCGGGAGCCAGGCCCTCCAGCCTTCGTCCTCGGCGCGGGTGGGGTCGCTCGCGCGGACCGCGGCGCGGAAGAGCTCGGCGGGGCCTTCGTAGCGGCTGGCGGGCACGTAGCCCCGGTTGGCCTCTCCCAGCCGTTCGTGGACGGCGAAGAGACGCTCAATCTGTCCCGGCTCCAGTCCTCCCGCGGCGGGCAGGTTCCGCAGCAGCTGGATCATCCGTGACAGCAGGGCTTCGCCCTCCAGGCCTCCCAGCTGCTCCAGCTCGGGGGCGGGGACGTCCTGGACGGGGAGCCCGACCATCTTGCCGAACGCGGCCAGACGGATCAGCGGCGGCGGCTCCGGGTCCGGCTCGCCCGACGGGGCGAGGCTGTCGAGCAGCGCCAGGAACTCCACCGGCTCGCCGAGGGCCTGGAGCTGGCGTGCCAGCTCGTAGACCACCAGCCCGCCGAAGGACCAGCCCGCGAGCCGGTAGGGGCCGTGGGGCTGCACGTCGCGCACCTGCTCCAGGTAGAGCCGGGCCAGGGACTCGATGGACGACGGCGGCAGCTCCCCGTCCTCCAGGCCGGGCGCGAACACGCCATACACGGGCCGGTCGTTGCCCAGGTGGCGCACGAGGTCCGCGTAGCTGAGCACGCCACCGCCACCGCCGTGGACGAGGAACAGCGGACGGCGCCGCGAGTCCCCCGTGTCGAGTCGCGCCAGGTTGGGGCCCAGCGGGCGGGTTCCCTCGGAGGGGCACAGCAGCGTGGCGAGCCGCTCGACGGTGGAGCCCTGGAAGAGCGCGGACAGGGGCAGCGCCCGGCCCGTGCGCTCGCGGAGGAGGGCCATCAAATGCACGGCGAGCAGCGAGTGGCCGCCCAGGGCGAAGAAGTCCGCGTCGGCGCTGACGCGCTCCAGGCGCAGCACCTCCGCGAAGGCTTGGGCGATGAGCTGCTCCAGGGGCGTGCGCGGCGCGACGTACCGGCCGTGGGACGCGGCGACGTCCGGGGCGGGCAGGGCCTTGCGGTCCACCTTGCCGTTGGCGTTGAGGGGCAGGGCCTCCAGCACGACGAAGGCGGCGGGCACCATGTAGCCGGGGAGGTGCTGCTGGAGCTGGACTCGCAGCGTCTCCGACAGGTCTCCGGACGCAGGCACGGACGGGACGACGTAGGCCACGAGGCGCTTGTCGCCGGGCACGTCCTCACGGGCCAGCACCAGGGCTTCCGCGACGGCGGGGAGCTGGCGCAGCGCGGCTTCGAGCTCTCCGGGTTCGATGCGGAAGCCGCGCAGCTTGAGCTGGAAGTCGGTGCGGCCGAGGAAGTCGAGCGTGCCGCCCGCGCTCCAGCGGGCCTTGTCCCCGGTGCGGTAGAGGCGCTGGCCCGGCGTGGTGGCGAAGGGGTGCGGGATGAAGCGCTCGGCGGTGAGGTCGGAGCGGTTCAGGTAGCCCCAGGCGAGGCCGTCGCCGCCGACGAAGAGCTCGCCGGGGACGCCCACGGGCACCGGGCGCAACCGCGCGTCGAGCACGTAGGCCGTGGCATCGGAGATGGGGCGGCCAATCGACACGGGGCCGTCCACTCGCGCGCCGGGCTGGAGCGTCAGCGTGGTGGAGAAGGTCGTGTTCTCGGTGGGGCCATAGCCGTTGACGAGGACGGAGCCCGGACTCATGCGGGAGAGGTGCTGGCGCACGCGCTCCGTGGGCAGCACGTCGCCACCCGCGAGGACCTGGCGGACCTGCGCGAGGGCTTCGCCCTGGTGCAACGTCATCTGCTCGAAGAGGGCGGCGGTGAGCCACAGCGTCGTCACGCGGTGATGACGAAGCAGGGCCGCGAGCTCCTCGGTGGAGAGGGCCTGCGGAGGCGCGAGGACGAGCTTCGCGCCATGCAGCAGCGCGCCCCAGATTTCGAGGGTCGAAGCGTCGAAGGCGACGGGGGCGAACTGGAGGAAGACCTCGTCGGGTCCGAAGTCGATGAAGGCGCTGCCGAGCACCAGCCGGGTGACGCCCCGGTGCGGCACCAGGACACCCTTGGGCCTGCCGGTGGAGCCGGAGGTGAACATCACGTAGGCGAGGCTGTCCGGAGACGTGGAGACAGCAGGCGCATGCGTGGGCTGACGCTCGAGGAGGGAGGCCTCGCCGTCCAGCAGGAGGGTGCGGCCGGAGAAGGCCGGCAGACGTTGCGCCAGCGAGGAGTGGGACAGGAGCAGGGGCGAGGCGCAGTCCTGCAGCAGCAGGGCGAGGCGCTCGCGGGGATGGGCCAGCTCCAGCGGGACGTAGGCGGCACCGGCCTTGAGGATGGCGAGCAGGGCGACGATGAGGTCGAAGGAGCGCTCCAGTCCTACGGCCACGGGAGTGCCCGGCGTGACGCCCAGGCCCATGAGGGCATGGGCGAGCTGGTTGGCGCGCTCATCGAGCTGCCGGTACGTGAGGCGGTCCTCACCAGAGATGAGTGCCACGGCATCCGGGGTGCGCCGCGCCTGGGCCTGGAACCGCTCGGGCAGGGTGGCGTCGCGCGGGGCGTGGGTGCGCGTGTCGTTCCAGTCGAGCAGCACCTGACGCTGCTCGTCCTGGGAGAGCATGGACGCGGAAGCGAGCGGCGCCTCCGGATGTGCGACGAGGGCTTCGACGAGGGCGCTGAAGTGCCGCGCCATGCGCTGTGCGGTGGCGGGGGCGAAGAGGTCGGTGTTGTAGCCGAGCGAGCCGTCGAAGCCGTCCGGTGTCTCGAAGAGGAACAGCTCCAGCTCGGCCTTGACGCTGTGGCCCTCCACGTCCAGTGGGCGCAGGGCGAGGCCCGGCAGTTGGACGGCGGGCATGGAGGTGTTCTGCAGGGAGAAGAGGGCCTGGAACAGCGGTGGCCGCGTCAGGTCGCGCTGCGGCCTCAGGTCCTCGACGAGCCGCTCGAAGGGGACGTCCTGGTGGGCATAGGCACCCAGGGCGGCTTCGCGCACCTGCTGGAGCAGCTGGTGGAAGGACGCGCCAGGGGCCACGCGGGAGCGCAGCACGAGCGTGTTGACGAAGAAGCCGATGAGGCTCTCCGTCTCCGCGTGGGTGCGGC
>NZ_JBKGHJ010000654.1:0-3766 GCF_046520365.1 Corallococcus sp. 4LFB | reverse complement strand
GCCAGTGCCCGGGAGCGCGAGGTGGCGGTGCGCGCGGCGCTGGGCGCGGACCGGGGCCGGCTGGTGCGGCAGTTCCTGGTGGAGAGCGCGGTGCTCGCGGTGCCAGGCGGCGCGGCGGGGCTGCTCCTGGCGCTGTGGGGCATGGACCTGCTGCGCGTGTTCGTGCCCGGACGAGGTGGTGTCGCCAGAGGAGATCCGCCTGGAGCCGCACGTGCTCGCCATCGCGGCGGGGCTGTCCCTGACGACCAGCGTCCTCTTCGGCCTGGTGCCCGCGCTGCGCGCTTCCCGCGCGGAGGCGAAGGGCGCGCTCGGAGGCCTGCGCGGAGGGAGGGGCGCGACGGGGCCGATGCGGGCGCGAGCGGTGCTGGTGGTGGTGCAGGTCGCGCTGGCGCTCGTGCCGCTGGTGGGCGCGGGCCTGATGCTGCGCACGCTCTCCGCGCTGCACTCCGTACCGCCAGGCTTCGATGCGCGCGGCGTCAGCGCGATGGACCTGTCGTTCCCCCGCGAGGCGTATGGACAGGACGACCCGCGCCGGAGGCTGGTGAGCGCGGAGCTGCTGGCGCGGGTGCGGGCGTTGCCGTCCGTGCAGGCGGCGGGCCTGGCCAGCACGCTGCCGCTGTGGAACCGCAACGGCTTCAGCGCGGTGCTGCTGCCCGGTGAGACGGAGCAGGGGGCCGAGGCGCGCGAGCCCGTCAACTTCCGCGCGGTGAGCGACGGCTACTTCGCCACGCTGCGCATCCCGCTGAAGGAGGGCCGCGACGTGAGCGCCTCGGACGGCGCGGGCGCAGCGCCGGTGATGGTGGTCAACGAAGCCTTCGTGAAGCGCTTCCTGCCGAAGGGATCCGCCCTGGGCCAGCGCGCACGGCTGACGCTCGACGGCGAGCCGTTCCGGGAGGTGGTGGGCGTGGTGGGCGACGTGCGCCACGCGAGCCTCGCGGAGGAGCCACGCGCGGAGGTGTACCTTCCCATGGCTCAGTTCGAGGGCCTGCACATGGTCATCGCCGTGCGCGCCACCCAGGGCGCGCAGGCGCTGGTGCCCGCGCTGCGCGAACAGCTTCGTGCGGTGGATCCGGGCCTGCCACTCATGCAGGTGCGCGACCTGGAGGACGTGGTGGCGGAGAGCCTGGGACGCACGCAGGTGATGGGCAGCCTGCTCACGGCCATGGCGGTGCTCGCGCTGACGCTGGCGGGCGTGGGGTTGTACGGCGTGCTGGCGTATACGGTGAGCCAGCGCACGCGTGAGCTGGGCATCCGCATGGCGCTGGGCGCGACGGACCGGCAGGTGCTGTGGCTGGTGGTGGGGCAGGGGCTGCGGTTGGCCGCGATGGGCGTCGCGGTGGGGCTTGTGGGGGCGGCGGTGCTCGCGCGCGGCCTCGCGGGGATGCTCTACGGCGTGGGCACGCTGGACGCCCTGACGTTCGGAGGCGTGCCCCTGCTGCTGTGCGCGGTGGCGATCGTGGCCAGCTGGCTGCCTGCCCGCCGAGCGCTGCGCGTGACGCCGGCCATCGCGCTGCGCGCTGACGAATAGGGCTTGTGGATCCTTGCGGGTCAGGCGACCTCGTGCGCGGCCCGGGCCCAGCGCACGCCCTGCAAGCCCAGGCTCCGCGCCTCGGACTCCATCAGCGAGCCGTACTGCTCCTCCACCCACTGGCGGAAGTAGGCGTCCGGCGCCGCGAGCACCAGGTGTCCGTCCTCCAAGCCCACCGCCCGGGCCTTGCTCAGCCAGGACAGCGCGTACCGCTTGCCCTGGGCGCGCACGCCTTCCAGACACGCGCTCCAGACGCGAGCGGCCTCCGAGGACGCGCCCTCCGCGGGGACCGCGACACCGGCCTCCGAGGTGTCCGCCTCCGCGCCGTCCTCCAGCGGCGGGACATAGCGCGTCCACACGCGGGGCGAGCAGAACGCGACGACGGTGCCTACGGGCTGCCGGGTCCGGCCCCAGTCGGACTGGAGGTAGCCCTGGCAGGCGGCATGGAGCCGGGCCTCGTCGCCGTCCACGCCGCGCAGCGCCTGGGCGTACCACTCCGTCCAGCCGGTGGGTGGCTTCTCCCGGGGAACGCCCCGGAAGGCCTTCGCCCGGGCGTCCTGGAACGTGTCGAAGAAGGCCGCCGCGCGGGCGGCCAGGGTGGGGGCGGGGAGGGGACGGACGGCGTCCGGGGACGGCTCGGGTGTGTCCTCGCGGGGCGGGGTGGCCGGGACCAGGTGCGTGCCGGGGAGGGAGAGCTGGATGGGATCCTGCTCCGCGTCCGGGGGCGTGGTGTCCTCGACCGCGAGGAGTGCCACGGGGGCCAGGTGGGCCGGGAGCGAGGCCGCGTCTTCCAGTCCAGTCAGGTCGGCAGCAGCAGATGAAGCTCTCTTTTTCTCCTTCTCCCTTCTGGTTCTGGCGGAGGACGTCCCGGACGTGTCCTTGGGACGTCCGGCGGACACGTCGATGCCCCGGGCGGCGGCGCGTTCACGCCGCTTGCGCTCGGCCTCCTTCTTCCGCTTGTCGAGCACTCCGACGTAGCGATCGCAGAGGGTGAGGCGCACGCCGTCCTCTTCACGGATCAGCAGGCGGGCGCGGAGGAGGGCGGACCAGAAGGCGCCGGGGGTGCCCGTCCAGCGGACAGCGGACTCCAGCGCTTCAATCCACACGGCTTCGTCCGCGGACGCGTCCCACGCCTGTCCGCCGGACGCGTCCGCGGACGGTCCGAAGGACACGAAGCGCCCTTCGGGCAGGGCCTGCACGGCCCAGATCTGCAGCTCCACCATGGCGCCCAGGAACGCGCGGCGCTCCATGCCCAGCGAACGCGCGGCGCCGATCACCGCGAGGCTCATGGGGAAGCCCACGTCCACCTGCACCCAGTCCAGACCCGCCACGTCCACGCCTCCCAGCCCGGACGCGGTGAAGCGTCCGTCCCTGTACCCTGGTGCCCGCTACGGGCGTCCGTCCCTGCCCGATGTCGTGGGTCGTCCCCCGGTCCACGGCTCCCGCACTGATCGCACGGACCCGGCCGGAAGCCGGGCTCCACACGAGCGCAGGAGGTGGGATGGGGGCAGGGGATGATCCACGGATCCGCGATCTGTGTCGTCGGGCCCGAACCGTCTACCCCCCGGGTTCTCCAGCGGACGTCCCGCGAACGACGCTACAGGGCGCTACAGCGGAAAAAGGCCGCCGCCCCACGGAGGTGGAGCGGCGGCCCGAGGGCTACAGGGATGATCAGCGGATCACGGACCGGTCACCGTGACGTTGTCGATGGCCAGACCACAGCTGACGCCACCGGAGGTGCTGGTGAACTGGATTCTGGAGGTGGTGCTGGTGGCGTTGAACACGTAGGTGCGCGGGAAGCTGCCCCAGGTCCCGGACGCATTGGAGATGCTGGCGCTGGACGGGCCGTAGTTGACGGTGGCCGATCGGGACACCGTGGTGCAGTTGGGGCTGTTGGATACCCAGAAGGTCAACGTGTAGCCGCCGCCGACGACGGTGGGGACGTCCTGGTACAGGGAGCCCGCGCCCAGGCCGTTGAGGTCGATGGACTGCACGCCGTTCTGCGCCGTCTTGTACGTGCTCTTCATCACCTTGATGCCGGAGGTGATGGTCCAGCCCGGCAGCGCGGTGCTGCCCGCGCTGAGGACCACGTAGTTGGACGCGCCGATGCTGTTGGTCTCGAAGCTGCCATTGGTCGAGACGGTGATGCCCTGCTCGGCCTTGCCCAGCTCCGGGGCGTTGAGCACCGCGTCCGGGCCCCCACAGCCCGCCAGCGCGAAAAAGCCAAAGCCCGCCACC
>NZ_JBKGHJ010000653.1:0-3789 GCF_046520365.1 Corallococcus sp. 4LFB | reverse complement strand
CGTGCGTCCGCCCTGGCCTCCGATGCCGCCGTGACCGCCCCCCCCACCCCCGGAACCGGAGCAGTTGCCGCCACCGCCGCCGTTGGCCAGGTTGCCGCGCCCGCTGGAAATGCCGTTCCTGGATGAAACTCCCGCCACGCCCTCGCCGCGCGAGGAGCCGCCCTTGGCACGCTCCAGCTCCAGCCCGGTGCAGCCCGTCAGGTCGGCGCCAGCCTGGAAGACGCCTCCCAACGAGCCCAGGCCATCCGCGTCGATGCGGCCGTCGTTGATCACCTTGCCCATCACCAGCATCGCGAGGATGCCGCCGGACTTGCCGTTCCACGGCGACGTGGTGAGCCGCGCGCCCGGCTGGACGACGACGTCAACGTACTCGGCCACGCGCACCACCTGCGCCCGGTTCGCGGTGTAGGCGTAGCGGAGCGGCGCGGTCAGCACGAGCGTGGCGGGCGTGGTGGTCGTCACCGTCTCCACCCGCGCCAGCTCCCAGCGCCCCAGCGCGACGGACCCCGCCAGCGACACGCCCTTCGGGTTGCCCAGGTCGGGCGTGGGCGACAGGCCGGTGCTCTCGTGGATCATCACCAGGTCGCCCGAGGCGAAGACGGCGCTGGACACCACCAGCTCCGCGTCTCCCGCCACGACGTTCTGTCCCAGGGGGGACTCCGCGGACACGGGGAGGGTCCCCTCCGCGACGACGGTCAGCGTGCCGTCGCGGCCGGTGCCCAGGCCAAACGAATCCGGCTCCGCGCGAGCGACCTGCGCCAGGAGCAACCCAACGATGAGAGCCAGCGTGATGCGCATGCCCCCATGGTGCCCCACCGGGCGTCCAGGGTCGAGGGAGGCCCGGCCGCTTCAGCGCGGCGCCACCAGGTCCTGGAGCCCGCGCGCGTTGACGGGCGCGAAGAAGGGCTGCCGCAACAGCCGTCCCAGGGCGCGGCGCTCGACGCAGAGCAACTGGAGCGAGTCCTCCCACTCCCCCAGCACCGCCACCGCGCGCACGTCGGCCGCGTCGCGGTACAGGTCGTTGAGGTTGTGCACGAGCGCGGGCACGTCCTCCACCTCCCAGCGCTCCGTGACGTCACCGGCCGCGACGTGCAGCTCCAGCGCGGGGCGCTCGCGCACGTCCACGACCTTGAGCCGCCGGGCCGCGCCGCCCATGGCCGCGGTGAGCGGGCCCACCAGCTCATCCGGCCGGACGCCGTACCCCACGGTGAGCCCGCCCACGAGCAGGCCCGCCTCGCACAGCCGCAACATCGACACGTGGGGAGGCTCGCCCTTCGGCAGCAGCGCGGAGGCGGCGGCGGAGTCCTTGAGCAGCCGCTCGCGGTCGAGCGCATCCAGCAGGGAGGCCATGGGCCGCGCACCCTATCAGGGCTCCTCGCCCTCCCAGTAATCCACCTCCGCGTCCAAGGGCAGATACGCCTGCAGCGTGCGCGACGCCTTGTCGCCCCCGGGCGCCGCGCCCGCGAAGACGCCCACCTTCTTCGAGTCCGGGTACACGAGGACGTCCGGCGCCTCCATGGTGGAGAAGCACAGGTAGCGCAGCGGCTCCGGGCCGTCGTTGATGAGCTGATGCGCGGACTCCGCGCCGGGCGGCAGCGCGACGTAGTCCCCCTCGCGCACGGGCAGCGTCTGGGTCCCCAGTCGCAGCGACCCCGTGCCGGACAGGACGTAGACGGCCTCTTCATTGCCCAGGTGGTAGTGCAGCGGCCACGAGCGGCGGCCCGGCGGAAGCTCCACCAGGCTGCACCCGAGCTTGCGCCCGTGCGCGGCGGCGCCCAGCTGCTTGCGCTTGAGGGCCACGCGGCTGCCGTGGGCGACCTCCGTCCAGGGGACGTCTTCCGAGTGGATCAGGTGAGGCGAGGACATGGCGGGCTCCTGTTTCACGGGCGCGCCGCGACGAGCGCGAACACGCGGTGGGGGACGGACATCGGCTCCTGGGGGAAGCGCGCGGCGAGGAGCGCGGCCAGCGCGGCGTCGAAGCGGGCGACCTGCTCGGGCGGGAGCATGGCGCCAATGCGGGCGTTGGCGCGCATCCGTCCGCGCCACGCTTCGTGGGTGTACGGCGTGAGCGTGTCGAAGGTGAAGGACGTGAGGGACTGGAAGCCGGCCACGCCCACGTCGCGGAACCACTGCGGGTAGATGCCCACGCCCTGGCCGAAGCGGTCCACGGGCAGGTCCACGCGGGGGCTGAACTCCTCCACCAGGGCCTCGGTGGCCTCCAGCAGGTTGCCGGGCAGGGCCGTCCAGTCGAAGTGGCAGAGGATCAGCTTCCCGCCGGGCTTGAGCAGACGGAAGGCCTCGCGCGCGGCGGCGGCGCGGTCGAACCAGTGCCAGCACTGGCCCGCGAACACGCGGTCCAGGGACCCGGACGGCAGGCCCGTGTTCTCCGCGGGGGCCTCGCGGAAGTCCACGGTGAGGCCCTCGTCGCGGGCGAGCCGGGCGGCGGCCTCCAGCTGCGGCGCGGAGACATCCATCGCGGTGACGTGGCAGCCACGCCGGGCCAGGCTGCGCGCGACGGTGCCGGTGCCGGTGCCCAGGTCGAGCACGCGCAGGCCGGGCGTGAGCACGCCGTCCTGTTCGAGCCGTGTGTAGAAGGCGTCCGGGAATCCCGCCCGGTGTTTCGCGTAGTCCGACGACGTACGGCCGAAATCCACCACGTGCATGGTCGCGCTCCCCGCTCGGTGTGGCCTCGTCCATGGGCGGGTCGACTCGACAGGAACGTCCAGTCGAGTCGAGACTCCGCACCCGGGAGGCACGTGGAACATGGTGCGTCGTGCAGGGGGACGTTCTCAATCTCGATTCGACCATCCAGTTGAGGAGGAGCTGCTGCGCGCGGAGGAGGCGGCCGCCCTCCTGGGCGTGAAGCGGGCGACGCTCTACACCTACGTGAGCCGGGGGCTCGTGCGGTGCGTGCCGGAGAAGGGCACGAAGGAGAACCGCTACCTGCGCGCGGACGTGGAGCGGCTGAAGACGCGCCACGACGCCCGCGCGGGCCACGCGGCGGTGGCGTCCGGAGCGCTGCGCTGGGCGAGCCCGTCATCGACTCGTCGGTGTCGCGCATCAGCGAAGACGGGCTCGCGTACCGGGGCCACGACGCGGTGGAGCTGGCCGCGCGGGGACACCGCTTCGAGGACGTCGCGGAGCTGCTGTGGACCGGGAGCCTGCCGCTGCAAACCACGTCATGGCCCGCGCCGGAAACACCGTGGGACGCCGGTGGACACACGGAGCCGCCGGGGCGAGGCACGCGGTCGCCGGGCTCGGAGCGCAAGGCTTCAAGGAGCGCGCTGCGCGTGTCCCCCGCCTCGCTGGCCGCCATGCTCCCGCGCGACACCCCTCCCCTGTCCGCGCTCGCCGCGCTGGTGCCGCTCCTCGCCGCGAGCGACGCGGGCCGCTTCGCCGCGCCCGCGGAGCAGGAGATGCTCCGCGCACGCCGCCTCATCCGCCACCTGGGCACGTGGGTCTGCGTGGCCCAGGCTCCTGGCCGCGTGTCGCGCGCGTCGAAGGAAGCGACGGTGGCCGCGTCGCTCGCCACGGCCTGGGACGCGAAGCCGAAGCGGACCGCGGAGCTGATCAACCTGGCGCTGGTGCTCTGCGCGGACCACGAGCTGAACACCTCCACCTTCGCGGCCCGCGTGACGGCCTCCTCCGGCGCGGACCTGTACGCGTGCATCAGCGCGGCGCTCGCGGCCATCTCCGGCCACCGCCACGGCGGCGCCTGCGACCGCGTGGAGGCGCTCCTCGCGGAGGTCGGCCGTCCTGAGCGCGCCGCGCAGGTCGTCCACGGCCGCC
>NZ_JBKGHJ010000652.1:0-3792 GCF_046520365.1 Corallococcus sp. 4LFB | reverse complement strand
GGCATGTTGTAGACGGGCAGGCCCGGCTGGAGCTGGTCCAGGAACCACAGCCGCTGCTGTGCGAACGACAGCGGCAGGTTTCCTTCACGAGGCACCGGCCGCAGCGGCGGCGCCTGGAGCCGCACCGTGCGCGCGAGGGTGGCGTCCACCCGTGCCGCCTGGGCCTCCAGCGTGCGGGCCTCGAAGAGGTCCTGCAGCCGCAGCTCCACCCCGAATGTGGCGCGGATCCGCGACAGCAGCTGCGTCGCCAGCAGCGAGTGGCCGCCACGCTCGAAGAAGTCGTCGTGCGCGCCCGTGCCCTGCGTTCCCAGCAGCTCGTTCCACAGCGCGGCGAGCCGGGCCTCCGTGTCCGTCCGCGGCTGGACGAAGCCCTCCTGCGCGCCCGAGGCCACCGGCGCGGGCAGCGCGCGGCGGTCCACCTTGCCGTTGCGCGTGACGGGCAGCGCGGCCATGGCCACGATGGCCGACGGCACCAGGTACTCCGGCAGTCGCTCCCGCAGCCACGTCTTGAGGCCGGCGACGTCCAGCGGGGCGCCTCCGCCTGTCTGCATGACACGCGGCACCACGTAGGCCGCCAGCGCGCGGCCTCCCGGCATGTCGTCGCGCGCCAGGACCACCGCCTCGCGCACCAGGGGGTGTCCCAGGAGCACGGCTTCGATTTCACCGGGCTCCACCCGGAAGCCGCGCACCTTCACCTGTGCGTCCCGGCGTCCCAGGAAGTGCAGCGTCCCGTCCGCCTTCCATCGGACCCGGTCCCCGGAGCGGTACATCCGCGCTCCTGGCACCCCTCCGAACGGATCCGGCAGGAACCGCTCCGCCGTCAGCGCGGGCTGCTGGAGGTAGCCCCAGGCCACGCCGTCTCCGGACAGGTACAGCTCCCCGGGTACTCCCACCGGCACGGGCCGCAGGAGCGCATCCAGCACGTACGCGCGCGTGTTCGCGATGGGCCGCCCGATGGATACGGGCGCTCCCACCTGACTCACGTCGGTCATCACGTGGCAGGTGGTGAAGGTGGTGCCCTCGGTGGGGCCGTAGCCGTTCACCAGGAGGCCCGCCCGGGTCACGTGCTCGCGCACGCGCTCCGGGTTCAGGACGTCGCCCCCGGCGAGCACCTGGCGCACGCGGGCCAGGGCCTCCGGCTGCGTGGCGGCCAGCTGCTCGAAGAGGGCGGACGTGAGCCACAGCGTGGTGACGTGATGGGCTTCCAGCGTGCGGCCCAGCTCCTCCATGGAGGCCGCCTTCGGATCCGCGAGCACCAGCCGTCCGCCGTGCAGCAGGCAGCCCCACAGCTCGAACGTGGACGCGTCGAAGGCCAGCGGGGCCATTTGCAGGAAGACCTCGTCCGGTCCGAACCGGGCGAACGTCGTGCCCATCACCAGCCGGACGATGGCCCGGTGCGGGACGCAGACGCCCTTGGGCCGGCCGGTGGTGCCGGACGTGTAGAGGACGTACGCGAGCGCGTCTCCTCCTAGGGCCGGCGGGAGCGCTGTGCCGGCTTCCGCGTCGAGCAGCCCGGCCTGCGTGTCCATCCACAGCACTCCGGGAGCGGTGGCGGGCAGCCGCTCACCCAGCGCCTCCAGGGTGAGGACGCGCACCGCGCCGGTGTCCTCCAGCAGGAAGGTCAGCCGCTCCAGGGGCCACTCGGTGTCGAGCGGCACGTAGGCCGCGCCCGCCTTGAGGATGCCCAGCACGGCGATGAGCTGCTCCACGGAGCGCTCCAGGAACAGCGCCACGCGCGCCCCCGGCTTCACGCCGCTTCCGCGCAGGTGCCGCGCGAGCTGGTTGGCCCGGCGGTCCAGCTGCGCGTACGTGAGCGTGCGGCCCTGGGACTCCACCGCCACCGCGTCCGGCGTGCGCGCGGCCTGGGCTTCGAACAGGGCGTGCACGGCCGTGTCGCGCGGGTACGGCACTCCCGTCGCGTTCCACTCCACGAGCACGCGGTGCCGCTCGGCGTCGGAGAGCAGGGACAGCGTGGACAGCCGCTTCGCGGGTTGGGCCACCGCGGCTTCCAGCAGGAGCCGCAGGTGCTCCATCAGCCGCGTGACGGTCGCCTCGTCGTAGAGGTCGGTGCGGTACTCCAGGAGCCCCGTCAGGCCGGAGGGCCCTTCGGAGAAGGTGAGTGACACGTCGAAGCGGGACGTGCCGCTCGCCGTGTCCAGCGGCTTGAAGGTGACGCCGGGCAGCTCCAGCGCGGTGGTCAGGGTGTTCTGGAGCGTGAGCGCCACCTGGAAGAACGGCGCCAGGCCCGGACGCCGGGGCGGTTGCAGCGCCTCCACCAGCTTCTCGAAGGGCAGCTCCTGGTGCGCGTAGGCGCCCAGCGTGACGTCCTTCACCCGGCCCAGCAGCTCCCGGAAGGTCGGGTCGCCGTCCAGCCGCGTGCGCATCACCAGCGTGTTGATGAAGAAGCCGATGATGCCCTCGGTCTCCGCCTGGGTGCGGCCCGCGATGGGGGCACCCACGCTGACGTCGTCCTGGCCGGTGTGCCGCGCGAGCACGGCCTGGAGCCCCGCGAGCAGGCCCATGAACAGCGTGGCGCCTTCCCGCTGGCACAGGGCCGCGAGGTCCTTCGTCAGCTTCCCGGGCAGGGACACCCGCAGGAGCGCGCCGGGCTGGGTCGTGTCCGCGGACCTCGGCCGGTCGGTGGGCAGCTCCGACGTCAGCGGGGCGCCCTCCAGGTGCTTGCGCCAGTACGCGAGCAGCTCCTCCAGGGGCTCGCCCTGGAGTCCGTCGCGCTGCCACGTGGCGAAGTCCGCGTACTGGAGCGGCAGGTCCGGCAGCGGCGAGGGCCGCCCGGCGGAGAAGGCTTCGTAGAGCGCGCCCAGCTCCCGGATGAGCACGGCCATGGACCAGCCGTCGGAGACGATGTGGTGCATCGTCACGAGCAGCAGGTGCTCCTTCTCCGCGAGCCGCAGCAGCCCGGCGCGCAGGAGCGGTCCCCTGGCCAGGTCGAACGGTGTGCGGGCTTCATCCTGGGCCCGCTTCCGCGCCTCCTGCTCGCGCGCTTCCGGCGTCAGGCCGCGCAGGTCGTCCACCGCCAGCGGGAACACCGTGGCGGGGCCGATGATCTGCACGGGCCGGCCGTCGCGGGCACGGAACGTGGTGCGCAGGGACTGGTGCCGGCGCACCAGCTCCGTGAAGGCGCGCTGGAGCGCTTCGGCGTTCAGCGCGCCCTCCACGCGCAGCGCGGCGGGCATGTTGTAGACGGGCAGGCCCGGCTGGAGCTGGTCCAGGAACCACAGCCGCTGCTGCGCGAAGGACACCGGCGCTTCGATGGCGCGTGGCGCGATGGTGGACG
Organism: Corallococcus sp. 4LFB; assembly: GCF_046520365.1. Taxonomy (NCBI): domain Bacteria; kingdom Pseudomonadati; phylum Myxococcota; class Myxococcia; order Myxococcales; family Myxococcaceae; genus Corallococcus; species Corallococcus sp. 4LFB. The sequence continues at coordinate 497 of NZ_JBKGHJ010000652.1, read as the reverse complement.
CCGGACCCTTGCGCGTCCCGGCGGACATCCGGCCCTGGAGCCGCTGGGCCAGGCCTTCCACGGTGGGGAACTCGAACAGCTCGCGCAGCGGCACCTCCAGCCGCAGGGCGGTGCGCAGGCGAGACGTCACCTGCGTGGCCAGCAGCGAGTGGCCCCCCAGGCTGAAGAAATGATCCGTCACGCTCAGCCGGGGCACTCCCAGCACCTGCGCGAACACGTCCGCCAGCGTCTGCTCCAGCGCGTGCGCGGCGCGATGAAGGGCGCCTCCCCGCGCAGGCTGTCCGCGTCCGGCGCGGGCAGTTGCCGGCGGGCGAGCTTGCCGCTGGGCGTGAGCGGCAGGGCCTCCAGCCGCAGCAGCGCGGAGGGCACCAGGTACTCCGGCAGGCGGCTCGCGAGCTGCCTTCGCAGGGCCTCCGGCTCCCACGCCGCGTCGGGCGGGAGGACGACGTAGCCCACGAGGCGCTTGGTCCCCGGCCACGTCCTCGCGCACCACGGCG
>NZ_JBKGHJ010000651.1:0-3792 GCF_046520365.1 Corallococcus sp. 4LFB | reverse complement strand
GACCTCGGCCGCTGGCGGGACGACGGCGTGCTGGAGTTCCTCGGCCGCGCGGATGTGCAGGTGAAGGTGCGTGGCTTCCGCATCGAGCTGGCTGAAATCGAAGCCGCGCTCCTGGCCCACGCCGACGTGCGCGAGGCCGTCGTCATCACCCGGGAGCACGTGCCCGGCGACAAGCGCCTCGTCGCCTACGTCGTCGCTCCCGCGACCCTGGACATGGCCGAGCTGCGCGCGTTCCTCAAGCAGCGGCTGCCCGACTACATGGTGCCGTCCACCGTGTGCCGCCTGGACGCCCTGCCCCTCAACGCCAACGGCAAGGTGGACCGCAAGGCCCTCCCCGCTCCCGAGTCCGCGACCCCGGCTGACGCCTACGTCGCGCCCCGCTCGGCCCTGGAGGAACAGCTGGCACGGTCCTTCGCGGAGGTGCTGCGCGTGCCCCGCGTCAGCGTCACCGACAGCTTCTTCGACCTCGGTGGCCACTCACTGCTCGCGCTGCGACTGATGGCGGCCATCCGCGAGCACACGGGCCAGATGATCCCCATGGCCGCCCTCTTCCAGCACTCCACCGTGGAGCAGCTGGCGCGCAGGGTGAGCCAGGAGGCCACCGCGCTTCCCCCCAACCTCGTGCGACTGGACGCGGGCACCTCCAGCGCGCGCCCGCTCTTCCTCGTCCATGGGGGTGGCGGCAGCGTGCTGGGCTACTCGGAGCTGGTCCGACAGCTGGGCAACGACCGGCCCGTCTACGGTCTGTCCGCATCGGGGCTGGACGGCGGAGCCCTGCCTCCCGCTTCCATCGAAGCGCTGGCACGCGACTACCTCGCCCAGGTCCGCACCGTGCAGCCGCGAGGGCCGTACCTGCTGGGAGGCTGGTCCTTCGGCGGGCTCGTCGCGCTGGAGATGGCACGTCAGCTCCAGCTCACCGGCGAGCCGGTGGAGCTGCTGGCCCTCATGGACTCCACCGTGCCCACGCCCCAGCCCCGTCCCGCGCCGGATCCGCTCGGGATGCTGGCGCTCTTCGCGCGGACGCTCGGGCTGCCCTGGCAGGAGCTGTCCCTGGACCTGGACCGGCTGCGACGCCTGGAGGGACGCGAACAACTCGCCTACGTCCTGGAGCAGCTCCGGAGCGCGCCCGCGAACGACCTCGGACTGGACCTGGACGGCGCGGCGCACCTGTTCGCCCTGCACTCGCGGCTCTACGACGCGCAGCGCGGCTACGTGCCCGGCGGCGGCTACTCGGGGCCCACGCTGCTCTTCCAGGCCGCCACCGCGCGAACCGCCTCCGGGGAGCCCGACTGGAGCACGTGGCTCACGGGGTCCGTCACCCGGTACGAGGTGCCGGGCGACCACTACACGATGCTGAGCGCCCCCCATGCGTCCACCGTGGCGGAGCGGCTCCTCCACCACCTGACAGCGCGGTAGCGCGAACGAGCGCGGGCCCGGACGCGGGCCCGCGCCTCACTCGTCCGCCCCGGGCTCGTACCCCAACGCCTCGGCCGCGAAGCGCGCCATGCGTTGAATCAACTGGGCGTTTTCGTCCAGGGTGCTGCGTCCGGCCCGGTCCGCCTGGGCCTGCAGCCGCTCCCCGCAGCGCAGGTCCAGGCAGAGGTTCACGCCCACCCGGCGCTTCGAGTCCACATCCGTGGTGAGCAGGCCGATCTCCGCGTCCGTGGACGTCCAGCACCAGTCACACATCTTGGGCGCCAGGGTGGGGTCCCCCTGCTGAGCCCGGCGGAAGGCGATGCCCGTGAGGTGCTTGCTCCCCGGCGCGACGAACACCAGGAAGACGCGCACCCCATACGGATCCACCCACGCGAGGTAGTCCCGCACGAAGAGCGGGAGCTGGGTGCCCTTGGGCAGCTCGACGTACTTGCGATCCCTGGAGCGGAATGCGCGCAGCAACTCTTTCTCTGACTCGATGCGGAACATGGCGTTCGCTTCCCTGCCTGCCTTCAAGAACGTGCTGAACGTGCGTCAGCCTGACTTGTCCATCCCCTCAGGACACTGGGTTGAAATGACCACCGCATACCAGTTTGGCAGGCACCCGTGTTCCGAGGTTCCCCCATGCACCTTCCCTTACGACTCGTGCTGCCCGTGCTGGTCATCGGGCTGGGAGGCATCGCCTGCGGCGATGAGGCTTCTCCCGTCCCCAACACCCCTCCGGCCGTCAGTGGTCCCACGGTCCAGGCGTCGAGCGTGACTTCCGGCACGCCCGTCGCGATGACGCTGGAGGCGTCGGATACGGATGGAGACGCGCTCACCTACACCTGGACACAGCTGCCTGCCTCCCCAGCGGGCACCTTCGACAACCCCTCCGCGGCCCAGCCCTCCTGGACCGCGCCCGACGTGGACAGCGCCCAGAGCTTCACGCTGAAGGTGACCGTGAGCGACGGCAGGGGCGGCTTCAGCGAGGGCACCATCGACGTCGCCGTGCGCAAGAGCAATCAGGCGCCCACCGTGAGCATCTCCGCGCCCACGTCGCTGGTGGCTGGAGCGACCGGCACGCTCACCGTCACCGCGAGCGACCCGGACGGCGACGCGCTGACCTACGCGTGGACGCAGACCGCCCCGAGCCCAGCGGGCACCTGGGTGGGTGGCACCAACGGCCCGAGCGCGCAGTGGTACTCGCCCGTCGTCGCGACCCAGACCGCGTTCACCTTCTCCGTGAGCGTCTCGGATGGCGTGGGCCTGCCCGTGGTGCGGACCGTCACCCTGCCCGTGTCGGTGCCCCGCTACGGCACGGACGTCCAGGCCGTGTGGGGCTCCGTGGAATGCACGAAGTGTCACGGCAAGGCCGGCAACCTGAGCCTCGCGGCGGACAGCAGCCACGCCAGCCTGATCAACGTCACCGCCAGGGCCTGCGGCACGCTCATGCGCGTCGCGCCCGGCGACCCGGACAACTCGGCGCTCGTGCGGAAGATGGAGGGCACGGGGTGCGGAGACCGCATGCCCGTCGGCAAGCCGGAGTACTTCGATCAGCACCCGGGCCTGAACGTCCTGGTCCGCTCGTGGATCCTCGCGGGCGCGGCCAACGACTGACGGCCGTGCGCGAGAGGCTCGCGCCCCTTGCCGCCGGGGCATAGGCTTGGCCCTCGTGGCCGCCCACCCGCCCCTGCTGGATGACATGCTCCTCTTCGCGGAGGTGGTGGCGGCGGCCAGCATCACCTCCGCGGCGGAGCGCCTGGGCCTGCGCAAGTCCACGGTGAGCCGCCGGCTGGCGGCCCTGGAGGAGCGCCTGGGCATCCGGCTGCTCGAGCGCAACACGCGCAGGCTCCGCCTCACCGAGGCGGGCCGCGACTACCACGCGCACTGCGCGCGGCTCGTCGCCGAGGCCCGCGAGGTGAACGCGGCCGTCAGCGAGTCGCGCGGCACGCCCCAGGGGACGCTGCGCATCGCCACGCTGTCCCTGCTGGGCGAACTGCTCACGCCCGTCATCGCGGAGCTGCTCCTGCACCAGCCCCGGCTGCGCGTGGAGGTGTCGCTCGCGCAGACGCACGTGGACCTCATCGCGGAGGAGTACGACCTGGCGCTGCGCACCGGACCGCTCGCGGATTCGTCGCTGATGGCGCGCAGGCTGGGGCGCGTGCGCACGGGCTACTACGCCAGCCCCAGCTACCTGAGCCGCCACGGCACGCCCCGGACACCCGAAGCGCTGACGGGCCACGAGTGCATCCTCCTGGCCGAGTCCGGCACCGACGAGGTGTGGTTCTTCGGCGAGGGCAGGAGCGCGCGCACGGTGCCGGTGACGGGCCGCCTGCGCGCGCCGCCGCCTGGCCCGCGCGCTCGCTCGGCACGCGC
>NZ_JBKGHJ010000650.1:0-3794 GCF_046520365.1 Corallococcus sp. 4LFB | reverse complement strand
GCCGCCCGCGACCAGCACCTTGCCGCCAGGCAGCAGCGTCGCGGTGTGCGCGGCGCGAGGCGTGGCCATGGGGCTCGCGGAGGTCCACAGGCCACTGCGCGGGTCGTACAGCTCCACGCTGGCGTGGACGCCGTAGTAGCTGGCGCCGCCCGCCACCAGCACCTTGCCGGAAGGCAGGAGCGTCGCGGTGTGCCGGGTGCGCTCCACGGACATCCGGCCCGCGGACAGCCACTGACTGGAGGCGGCGTCATACAGCTCCGCGTCGGCGATGGGCGCGAAGCCATCCGAGCCTCCCGTGACGAGCACCCGGCCCGAGGGCAGCAGGGTCGCCGTGTGCTGCGTCCGGGGGATGAGCATCCAGCTGGCACCCACCCAGCGCGCCTCGGCGCGGTCGTAGAGGTCCGCGCTCGCGAGTGCGCCGGTCGCATCGCGGCCACCCGCGACCAGGAGCTGCCCGGAGGGGAGCGGCGTCACGGTGTGGTCCACGCGCGGCGTGCTGGAGGCCTGCGCCTGGCTCCATTGACCGGCGGGCTCCAGCACCTCCGAGGCGTTCAGATAGGACTGAGCAACTCCGTAGACTTGATAGAAGCCGCCCGTGGCCAGGATGCGTCCCGAGGGCAGCAGCGTCGCGGTGGCGTGCGCACGGCCGTTGACGAGGGTCCCGGCCTGCCGCCAGGTCCCCGTTGAAGGGACGTAGAGCTCCGAGCCGCCCGTCACGCTGTAATAGACGTAGGAGTAATTGTAGGCTCCGCCCATCACGAGCACGGATCCGTCGGCCTGCAAGGTCGCGCTGTGCCAGCGGCGGCCTGTCGCCATGGACGCCGTGGCCTTCCAGAGCCCCGTGGCGGGATCATAGAGCTCCGCCGATGCAACGTAGTCGCTGCTTGGCGTCGCGCCCCCCGCGATCAACACCCGCCCGTCCGGAAGGAGCGTCGCGGTCTGCTCCTGCCGGCTGACCACGGGGGTTCCCGTGGGACTCCACTTCCCCGTCGAGGGGTCGAACAGCTCCGCGGGGGCGTTGACCGTGGTGTTGCCGCCCACCACGAGGACCTTTCCCGAGGCGAGGAGGGTTGCGCTGCCATTCGCGCGCGCCGTGTTCATGTTGCTCGCGGGGCTCCAGCTCCCTGTCTCGGGGTCGAACAACTCGGCGGACACGGTCCGGACGCCCGTGGACCCGCCGCCGCCTGCCACCAGCACGCGTCCATCGCGAAGGAGCGTGGCGGTGTGAAGGTGGCGACCGGTGGTCAGCACGTCCGCGGGACTCCAGGTGCCTGTCTCCGGGTCGAACAGTTCGGCCGTCGTGATGCCATCAGAGACCGATGAGTAGCCTCCCACCACGAGCACGCGTCCCGTGGGCAACAGGGTCGCGGAGTGGTAGGTGCGTGCGTCCGACAGGGGGGCGGCGCCCGCCCAGGTTCCCGTCAGGGGGTCGAAGAGCTCCACCGTGCGCGTCGCCGTCGTGTTCTGGGTGTTCAGCCGCCCACCTGCAACCAGCACCTTGCCTGACGGCAGGAGCGTCGCCGTGTGGTTCAGCCGGACCGACGCCATGCTCCCGGTCGACGACCAGCCCGGATCCACGACCACGGGCCCCTGCATCCCGCGCAGGTCCACGGCCATCGCCACGTCCAGGCTGCGCCCCGACAGCGCGTAGCGCGCGGGCCCCGCGCCCGGAACACGCACCCCGCCGTGCAACTGGACCGTGCCCTCGCGGCTCAGCCCTTCCGCATCGCGCGCGACCAGCGTGTGCATGCGCAACCGGGGCACGCCCCGCGCGTCCGCGAACTCCAGGTAGTCCCCCAGGTCGCGCACCGCGACGACGCCCTCGGGCACCTCCACGGTGTAGCGCACGCGGTGCTCGGCGGCGCCCTCCGGCGCGACGTCGTACTCCTCCACGCGGGTCGTCACCCAGCGCCCCGCGGCATCCAGTGAGCGCGCTCCCACCGGCGCCCAGAAGTGCGGCCCGGTGGCGCGAGCCTTCGCCTGGGCGCCCTGCCCTTCCGGCGCATGGCGGCGCGCCCGGAACGTCAGGCCCTGGCTCTCCACCTCCAGCGTCCCCGTGGCCGTCTGCGGCACCTTCACGCGCAGGGCCACCGGCGCTGCATCCGCCGGGGAATCCCCACCGGGCGCCCACTCCGGGAAGTACGCATGCGCCAGCGCCCGGGCCCCTGCCTCCGACGGAGCCTCGCGCCACGCGCGCACCGCCACGAGCCGCGTCTCCGAGTCCCCTGGGGCCTCCCGGAGCCGTGACTCCGAAGTGACTCCCACCCCTTCACGTGAACGCGATGCAGCATCGTCACACGCCGTCAGCCCCAGCAGCAGGCACAGCCACACGACCACGGGTCTTCTCATGACAAGCACGCCTGTCAGTCCGCCACCGGCGCGCGGCGCCAATGCCAGACGGGATGGTGTTGAGCGCAACGGCGCGCGCTCAACGCAATCCCCGGGCCAGGACCCAACCCCCTGGATTCCCTGGCCCTCAGCCCAGACCTCACCAGTCACGTCGCACCCGGGTCCCCACGCCCGGGCGCGGCGGTGTCGTCACGACGCGCGCGCCTGCTCCACCACCGGCTTGAGCACGGTGCTGGCGAACTCCGCCAGCGTGGTGGGCGTGGTCGTCTCCTTCGAGCGCGGCTCCGCGGCGTCCATGCGCCCGGCCTGGATGGCGCCGTACATCTCCACGTAGCTGTCCGCCATCCACGCGGGCATGCCCGCGCCCGTCATGCTGTTGCGCGCGTCCTCCAGCCCCACCCGCACGTACTTCACGGGCTGGCCCAGCACCTGGGTGAGGATGCTCGCGACCTCCGGATAGGTGAGGTCCTGCGGGCCGTGCACGCCCACGTAGCGGTGGCCCGTCCACGACGCGTCCGTCAGGAACTCGGCGGCCCTGGCCGCGATGTCCGCCGTCGCGACCAGCGGGAAGCGCTTCGTCTCCGGGTTCGGGCTGAAGATGGCGCCCGCCTTCGCCAGGCCCTGCACGTCGCGCAGCAGGTTCTCCATGAAGAAGCCCGCGCGCAGGCTGACGACGTTGGGCGCCGCCGCCTGGAAGGCCTCTTCAATGGGCTTCAGCGAGGACACCGGCCCCGCCCCCGGCCCGTTCTGCGCGCCGACGCTGGAGATGAGCACCACGCGCTTCACGCCGTGCGCCTTCACGCGCTCCGCGGCCATCCGCCCGGTGGCCGTGGCCCACGCCACGAAGTCCGGACGGGGCGCGGGCGGCGTGAGCCAGAACAGCGCCTCCGCGCCCGGCAGCGCCGCGTCCAGCGTGGCCTGTTCGTCGATGGAGCCCTGCACCACCTTCGCGCCCAGCTTCACCAGGTCCGCCACCTTCTCCGGCGTGCGGGAGATGACCGTGACCTCGTGGCCGGCCTTCAGCAGCTTCTGGACGAGGGAACGGCCGATGTTTCCATTCGGGGTGTTGATGACGATGGACATGGGGTGCCTCCAGCGACAGCGAGATGGCGCAACAGTGCCCCCGCGCCCTGCATGAGGCCACTGCATGCTATGCATGTCCCCATGCGCCGCGCTCATGAAACCCCGGCCCTGGCTCCCGCCGAGGTCGACCTCTCCGGCATCAACCTGAACCTGATGGTGGCGCTGGACGCGCTGCTCCAGGAGGCGCACGTCACCCGCGCCGCCGCCCGCGTGGGCCTCACCCAGTCCGCGATGAGCCATGCGCTCGCCCAGCTGCGGGAGCTGCTGGGGGACGCGCTCCTCATCCGGGGCCGGGGCGGCATGGTGCTCACGCCGCGCGCGCAGCAGCTGGCCGCGCCGCTGCAACGGGGGCTGGCGGAGCT
>NZ_JBKGHJ010000064.1:0-24299 GCF_046520365.1 Corallococcus sp. 4LFB | reverse complement strand
CCCAGGCCCGCAAGGCCACGCTGGACCTGGAGCGGACCCAGAGCCTGCGCCAGCAGAACGTGGTGGCGCAGAGCGCGCTGGATGACGCACTGACGGCCAACGAGACGGCGCAGGCCGCGCTCGAGGGCGCGCGCGCGCAGCTCGCCCTGGCGGAGGAGGGCCGGCGCACCGCGGAGAGCAAGGTCGCGGAGGCGAAGGGCCAGCTCGACGTGAGCGCCCCCATCGACGAGAAGATCGCCGCCGCCCAGGCCAACGCGGCGCTGGCGCACGCCCGGGTGAAGGGCGCGGAGGCCGCGCTGGACCAGGCGAAGCTCCAGTTGGAGGACACGCGCATCGTCGCCCCGGCGGACGGCCAGGTGTCCAAGCTGTCCGTGCACGCGGGCCAGCTGCTCAGCCCCGGCCAGGCCGTGGCGGAGCTGGTGCCCACGACGACCTACGTGGTGGCCAACTTCAAGGAGACGCAGGTGGGCCACATGCAGCCCGGCCAGCGCGTGGAGGTGGAGCTGGACGCCTTCTCCGGTGAGAAGCTGGAGGGCAGGGTGGAGAGCCTGTCCGGCGGCACCGGCTCCCGCTTCTCCCTGCTGCCGCCCGACAACGCGTCCGGCAACTTCGTGAAGGTGGTGCAGCGCGTGCCCGTGCGCATCACCTGGGTGCACCCGCCCGAAGGACTGGCCCTGCGCGCCGGCCTCTCCGCCGACGTGACGGTGCACACGAAGTAGGCCCCAGGCCCGAAGCCCCACACCCCAGCGCCGCGCCCCGCACAGGGACGCGGCGCTTCTTCTTGGAACGAGGCTGACGCGTCACGGGCAATCATTGACGCGTCAGGGGCAATCATTGACGCGCCCGTTGCCGCGTCTGACATGGCCGGGACGCGGACTCTTCCTGTAAAGGCTCAGGGTTCCTGGAATTCAGGTAATTGCCTCGCCGGGAGTGTGTCTTGCATTCGCTCCTCCTCCACCGCGAGGAGCAAAGGCATGAGCACGACCTACAAGATTCACCCGGCCATCGGCGTGGCCCGCGTCGGAGACAGCGAGGACTACTACCTCGGTCCCGAGGAGGCAGGAGGACTGCCGTTGGAGGTGGGGGGCGGCAGCGTGACCCGGTTTCGCGACGCCGGCATGGCGGTGCGCAGACAGGCGGCGCGCTTTCAAATCCATGCCTACGACTCGCCGGGCTCGAACGGGCGCCGGGTCCAGCCGGGGGAGGGCGGCGTCAAAGACATCCGCTGGACGGTCCACCTGGCCAACAAGAAGTCCGCCTGGTACGAGTTCCGGCAGCAACAGGGCGCGGACGGCACCTATGCCGCCGACCACCCGCTGCGAAACCCACGCACCGTGGGGGATGACCGCAACTCGCTCATCCTCGATGCGGGGCCGCGCACCGTCGCCTGCCGGGGCAGCGGGGGCCTCCCCACCACCGTGGCGTGTGAGCTGCTCCCGTCGTCCGCCCGCCCTTCGGGGCTCCTCCCCGAGGGCAGCGACATCACCATGCTGGGAAGGCTCGTCACGGAGGCGGGGGGCTACCTCCACGCGGTGGGCGGATATGGCAGGTCCGGCGTGTCGGTTCGCCATGACCTCACGAGCGGGCTGCTGGAGAACTGGGCGCGCTACCACTCGCTGGAGCAGGTGGCCGGCCTGAGCGGGAAGGCGCAGGCCCTGCTCCTCGCGCTGAAGCGCATCGCGGACATCGGCTACGACACCCAGGAGGCGTTCGACGCCGCCGTCGACTCCGTCCTCGTGGACCCCAGCCTGGGGCTCACGCCCGGACAGGTGACCCAGGCGAAGGGGTTCATCGACACCAACGCCTACCCCCAGCCCCGGCTGGACACGTACGCCAACAACACCTTCTGGTGGGATGACATCTCCGACGGGCCCGTCACCGCGACGCTGGTCATGGATGACGGCTCCGAGCACGAGGTGGAGTTCCCCGCGTGGGTGGTGGTGGGGCCCCCGGGGTACGCACCCCAGGTCCTCAACGTCATCACGCTCTACGACACGCTCTACGACACCTTCGTCACCCAGCGGGGGCTCGTCCCCGGGCTCTACCAGGGTGGGCAGTTCCAGCAGGACTACACGCCCAACTTCCAGGCGGAGCTGCTCCCCATCCTCAGCCGCCCCGCCGCCTATCAGTGGGTCGCTGACGTGGGCCCGCAGGGCAATGGCAGACACGACTCCTTCCAGGGCGGCGACCTGGGCCCCCGCTTCCTCCAGAAGATCCGGACCCCCGAGGACGTCAACGCGCCGACGCCGGACCTCATGCCGAAGCTGGCGGGCGACAACCCCATCTCCGAAGTCCTCCCCCGGAAGTTCCTGAGCCTCACGCGGACCCAGTACTTCCTCCTCCAGCAGTTCAGCGCGGGCAAGGTCGACCATTCGCCTCCCAAACCCCCCGCGTCGGAGGGAGCGCGGCTGGACCGCGCCGTGCTGGAGAACTGCGTGGGCGGCGCGTTCTGCCCGGGCATCGAGATGACCTGGATTGCCCGGGACGCGAACTTCTTCCAGGACGACCCGGCCGCGGGCTTCCGCTTCAAGCACCGCGACAGGGCCAGGGGCCAGGCGCTCCAGTGGAACACCAACCCTCACGACGGGCTGGGCCTGGAGCCGGGGGATGCCAGCAAGTACATGGCGCTGCCATGGCAGGCCGACTTCAACGAGTGCTCCAACCAGGTCGTCCAGGGGACGTCGCTCTGGTGGTGGCCCGCTCAGCGGCCCTACTTCGTGAGCTACCTGGGCGACGACCAGCAATGGCACCAGGACTACTGGACGCGTCCGGCGGACATCAACTTCGACAAGGACGAGGACATGGTCTTCCACTGGAAGGAGCTGGGCTTCGTCCTCAAGCGGTCGGATGCCCCCGCCTCCCTGCAGGGCCCTGAGGCCGCGCCAGGGCTGCCGCCCGCGCCCACGTTCATCGAGGTGGAGCGGACGTACGCGCCCGCCACGGGCCAGGAGGAACCGGCCCTCGCCAAGGCGGCGAACTCGTGAGCGAGGACTCCTGCGACGTGGCCGTCATCGGCGGCGGTCCCGCGGGCGCGGCGACGGCCGTGGCCTTGAGGAGGAAGGCGCCGGCGCTCTCCGTCACCCTGGTCGAGCGAACCACCTATGACGCCCCCCGGCTGGGAGAGACCCTGCCACCGGACGTCCGGCTGCCGCTGTCGCGGCTCGGCGTCTGGGAGGGCTTCCAGCGCGACGGACACCTTGCCTCCCGCGGCACGTCGTCCTGCTGGGGCCGGGCGGAGCCGGGCTTCCATGACACGTGGCTGTCCCCCTGGGGCCCCGCCTGGCATCTGGACCGGGCGCGCTTCGACGAACGGCTGAGCACCGAGGCCTTCCAGCAAGGCGCCCGGGTGCTGCGAGCGACGGCCCTGGTGGACTCGGAGTCACTGGGGCGCGACGGCTACCGGCTCCGCCTCGCCCGGGGGGCGGCAGGCCCCGTCACGCTGCGCGCACGCTTCGTCGTGGACGCCACGGGAGGCAAGGCCACCTTCGCCTCGGCGCGAGGCGCGCGGCGGCTCGTGAGCGACCGCTGCTTCGCCGTGTATGGCGCCTTCACGCTTCCGGGCGACGCGGCCTTTCCCACCCACGCGCTGGTGGAGGCCTGTCCGGAGGGCTGGTGGTACTCGGCGTTGCTGCCGGGGGGGCGGGTCGTCGTCGCGCTCGTCGGCGATGGTGACTCCCTGCGCGGCCTGCGCTGGGCCACGCCCGCGTCGTGGATGCACCTGCTGAAGCAGGCGCCGGCGACCCGGGCGCGGCTGGACGTCTGTGATTTCTCCGGCGAGGCGCTCGTCGCGGTGCCCGTGCTCGTCGGACGGCTGGACCGGCCGTGGGGGGAGCAGTGGCTCGCCGTGGGTGACGCGGCGTGCACCTACGACCCGCTGTCCTCCCAGGGCATCGCCAAGGCGTTGGACTCCGCGCTCCTGGCCGCCGACGCGCTGGAGCGCTGCCTGCGCGGCGACGCGGACGCGCTCCAGGCCTACGAGTCCACGTTGCACTCGCGGTTCCAGGCCCATCAACACACCCGCGGGGACTACTACCGCCAGGAACAGCGGTGGCCCCAGTCCCCCTTCTGGAAGAACCGGTGGGAGGCATTGCCCGCTCCCGCCGCGCCCCCAGCGCAGCTCCGCCGCCCCCATTCCACCGAGGTGAACCCATGAAGACGAGGTATGTGATTGTCGCGGCGGGCGCCATGCTTGCCGTCGCGGCCGCGGTGGTCGTGCAGCGCGGCGCGCCCAAGCCCGGGGTCCTGGCCACGAGCGGCAGCGGAGGGGATGGCCTCGTCCCTCCGCCATATCCCGTGTTCCCGCGCGGCAATGCCCTGCTCACACCCCTGGCCGAGTCCAGCGACGAGGCCCAGGCCTTCCTGAAGTTCTACTCGACGCAGCTGGGCGTCCAGTTGCCCAGGATCCAGAGCGGGGACCTGGTCAAGCTGCCGCCCCGGAACCTGGACATCGCGCACAACGGACTGAACCTCGGCAGCCAGGACTTCAACTCCTCCCTGGTGTGCCAGTCCTGCCATGACTCGGATTGGAAGGCCCAGGGCAGCGACCTGCCGGAGATGGCGTTCTGGCAGCAGCCCACGGTCGACAGCCTCTGGCCGAGCGGTGGCGCGGGCCCCATGAAGCTGTCCGCCAACTGGTCCCCCTTCGGAGACTGGAGCGCCTCCATCAAGGCCCTGGCGGGCCGGGACCCGGTCTTCCTCGCCCAGGTGGAGACGACCCGTTCGCTGTCTCCGCACCAGCCCTATCAGGTGGACCAGCTCTGTCTGAGATGCCATTCGCCCCTGGCGGAGCGCCAGGCCCTGGCCAACAACGCCCCGTTCGACCACTTCACCCTCTACGCGACGCCAGAGGGAGCGCCCTACAAGAACCCGTTCCCCTCGACCCCCGAGGCGGGTTCGCAATACGCGACCTACGGCGCGCTGGCCCGGGACGGGCTCTCCTGCGCCGTCTGCCATTCCATGACGCCGCAGCAGGGCCAGCCCTGGAATGGCACGGACTACAGCCTCTTCTATGGCTCCGACGCGGACCTCTTCGGCGGGGCCGTCTCGGACCGGCTGGTCAGCGCGGAGGAGATGAAGACACTCACGCCGCCGTCCTTCCCCTTCACCTCGTCCATGAACCTGCGTCCCGGCGCCATCCTCGGGCCTGACTTCGGCCTCAACGCGAAGCCCATGGCGGCGGCGGGGGTGAGCCTGGAGACCGCGGCGCACGTGGACGGACACAGCTACCTGCGCGACTCCATGGTGTGCGGCGCCTGCCACGTCGTCATCCTGCCCAAGGTCCCCACCAACTACAGGCCCGGCATGGCCCTCTCAGCGGCGGGCGAAGGCTACGAGCGCCCCGCGAGCTGCGACGCCAGCAAGACGACCTTCAGCGCCGACGGCAACTTCACGAAGGACCCCTGCGTCGCGCTCGCCTATGAGCAGACCACCTACTTCGAGTGGCTCAACAGCGGCTACCCCGACGCCAAGACGTCGTGCCAGGGCTGCCACATGCCGCTCACCACGCCGGCCTCCCCCCACGACAACCGCGTGTACGTGGCGCAGTACAACGACGACCTGGACCCCTTCTACCAGGGCAGCCCGCCCCCGGTGGCGCGCGACTACAACCGGCACACGCTGCTGGGCATCAACCTGTTCGTTCACGAGATGTTCCAGCAGTTCCCGGACGTGCTCGGGCTGGACTTCTACCTGTCGCCGGACTCACGCGTCCCGCCCTACCTCCAGTCCCCCGACATCCTGAACCGCACGCCCAACCTCGTCCCCAATCCGGGCGCCGAGGATGGCAACACGGTGGGCTGGAGCGAGCACAGCGCCATCGCCGCCGTCCAGAAGCTCCCGGGCGAACAGGGACGCTCCATCCACCCGAGCCACGGCCGCTACTTCTTCCAGCTCAACGAGGGCAGCGCGACGCTGAGCATCGACCTCGGCCGCTACCAGGCGGCCCTCCAGAAGGCAGGCGGCAAGACGACGCTCCTCTGGGGCGCCACCGCCTGGTGCGACCAGCTCTCCTGCGGAGCGCTCGTCGTGCGCGCCTTCAACGCGCAGGGCGTCGCGGCGTCCACGACCCCTCCGCTCGCGGTCGACCCGGGACAGTCCCGGTGGCAGGCGCGTCAGGCGACCATGGCCCTGGGCGCGGACGTCCAGCGGCTGGAGCTTGGCTTCACCGCGGGGAGTGGCGAAGGGCTGCTGCTGGATGACCTCTTCATCGCCCTGCGCTTCCCGGACGGCACCATCGCGCCGCTGACGGATGCCCGCCGCAACTACGTGGTCGCGCAGAACCTGCTCAACGCCGAGCAGTCCATCCTGGACCTCGCGTACAGCACGGCCCAGGGCTCCTTCAATCCGCGGCTCCCCGCCGTGCAGGTGTCGCTGGGGAACGTGTCCACCGACAACGGCATGTTGAGCGTCCCCGTCACCCTGCTCAACAACGCGGGGCACAAGTTCCCCAGCGGCGCGGGCTTCCGCCGGGCGTTCATCCAGTTCGAGGTCCTGGACGCGTCCGGCAAGGCGCTCTGGGCGTCAGGGCAACCCAACGCGCAAGGCGCCATCTGCAACGGCCCCTGCAATGCCAGTGGCGACAACGTCCTCGCCAGCGAGTTCTCGTCCGACCCCGGCCAGCTCCAGCCGCACTACCAGACCCTCCAGCGGCAGGATCAGGTTCAAATCTACGAGACCCGCGTCATGGACGACGTGAAGAAGGTCACCAGCCTGGAGCTCCAGCAGTTCAAGGACCTGAAGGACAACCGCATCCTCCCCGCGGGCTGGAAGCCGCCGGCCCTGCGCAAGTCCGGCGAGCTCCAGCTGGGGCTGGACCTCCACCAGCTGGCTCGAATCACCATGCCCCTGAGCGAGGTCCAGGGCACCCAGCCCGGCATCGAGAGTGATCCGGACTACCCCAACGACAGCCAGCCCCGGGAGGCCGAGGGCGAAGACACGCTGGTGTACCAGGTCCCCCTGGCGGACATCCCTTCGTGGGCCTCCATCCGGGTCCGGCTGAACTACCAGAGCATTCCTCCGGGCTACCTGGGCGCGCGGTTCAAGGACGCGCTCCAGGGAGACCAGCAGCCGGGGCCCGCCATGAGCCGGCTCATCTACATGAGCAGCCACCTCAACACGAAGACGCCCATGCAGGGCCAGACCTACGGCGCCTCCCAGCCCTCGGACGTCATGAACAACTGGTCCATGGTCCTGGGGGAGGCCCGGGTGACGAAGCGCTGAAGCACCGCGGCACCAACGAAACGGCCACCGGCTCAAGAGCGCCGGTGGCCGCTTTCACTCCTCCAGGTCTGCCGCGCCGCTCAGCGGAAGACGGTGGTGTGCGAGCCGAGCACGACGCCGCGCTTGCCCGCCAGCGCCTTGGACCGCTCGGGGGACATCCCCAGCTGCTCCGGCGTGAAGAGCCGGCCGAAGAGGCGGTGGTCGGACGAGACGAACGGGAGGACCCGGACCGTGATGGACATCCCCGGGAGCGGGGCCTGCTTGTTGGACCAATACGAATAGTCGATGGTCGTCTTGTAGTTGGCCGGCACGAGGCAGTCGATCCCCGTGTGCCAGTTGTAGTTGCCATCCTGGTCCGGGAGCGTCTTGGGCACGGTCGTCTCCCCCAGGCTGATGAGGGGCGAAGGCCCCGGAGTCCCCGCCGAGAAGGCGACGCTCGCGCCCGCGGGGACGTTCACGCACTTGATGTCGAAGGTCACCATCGCCGAGGTGGAGCCCTGATCGAAGTTGATGCCCTTGGTGGTGTAGTCCGGCTTGTTGGCATCCACGATGGTGACGTTGCGCCAGCCGAACCCCGGGTTGTCCAGGACGAACTCCGTCAGCTGGTCCATGTTGCCCACGGCCGTGGTGGGAACAGGGTTCGGGTGCGTCGCGTTCGAGACCCGGGAGATGAGGCAGTAGTGGTCCGGGGTGGGGGCCCTCCAGACGAACGGGTTGTCCGTCACGGCGACCTTGCCGCTGTCGGCCTTGATGATGTTCTTGGTCCCGTTGTCGACGTTCTTGTCGCTGGTCTGCAACTCATTGCCCGCCCACAGGTAGGGGTACAAGAGCAGACTCGCCGGAACGGCATACAGCGACACGCTCCCGGACCGGGCTTCACCCGCCAGGTTCTTGGCGCGCAGGTAGATGTAGTTGTCGCCGCTCTCGATCAGGTTCTGCCCCACATCCGAGCTGTAGTTCCCGGCGAAGAACTCCGCCGCGTTGGGCGTGGGGTCGAGGCCCTGGGGGATGATGTCCGGCGACTGATAGGCAATGGTGTTCTTCGACTCGTTCCCGAAGTTGCGATCACCGGTGTCACCGGTGTTCACGCGGAAGAACAAGTCATTGTACTGGGTCATGGGGGTCCACCTGGGTTTGGGTGACGTTCCCCGTGAGGCGTGGCTCGCGGGGCTGGGCCCCACTGGTGCACCCTGAGTGCCAAGGAGGTTCGAACCCCAACTGGCTGGAACCCTTCGGGCGGTCCGGCGAAGGGGGTGGCCCTCCCCGCGCCCCTGACGTGGCAGGCGCGGGGGCTGACGTGTCAACCCGTGCTCGACGGGGGAGGGGCCCTGGCGCTCACGCGGCGGCGGGGGCCGCGGCGGGCTTCTTGCGCAGGAAGAGCGTGAAGATGAGCGCCACGATGGTGATGCCCACCAGCGTGATGAGGCCGTCCGCCGCGATGGTGGCGCGCGTGCCGATGTTCCGGAACTCCGACGCGTGCCCGTCCAGCGCCGTGGTGTAGCTGATGGCGAAGTTGGAGGCCGCGACGAAGAGCGAGTACTTCGTCGTCACCGCCGCGCCGTCGCTCACCATCTCCAGCACCATGCCGGCGAAGGCCGCGAAGCCCGCGCCGTTGGCCAGGCTGTACGCGAGCGAGCCCCAGATGTACGTGCTCGTCGTCATGGGCCCCGCCGCCATGGCGAAGGCGCACAGCGCGGTGGCGCCGCCCATCAGCGCGTACGCGAGCTTGCGGTTCATCCGGTCCGACAGCCAGCCGCCCACCAGCGAGCCCACCGCGCCGGTGACGCCCATGCCCAGGCCGCTCACCAGCTCCACCGTGTGCTCCGGCACCTGGTACGCGCCCGCCATCGCGCTGAAGAGGTTGGTGAGCGCGCCGCAGCTCACCGGCGCCAGGCAGAGGATGAGCATGATGAGCCCGTCGCGGCTGAACGCCGTCTTCGCCAGGTCCACCACGATGCTCTTCACCCGGTCCACCGCCGCCCGGAACAGGGGCCCCGTGGGCGCGGTCGCCGGGTCGTGCCGTTCGGTGATCCAGAAGATGCCCGCGCCGCTCGCCAGCACCAGCGTGGAGAGCACGATGCCCGCCACCTGCCGGGAGAACCGGCTGGCGAGGAAGATGGCCAGCGCGCCCATGAGCGCGGTGGAGCCCACGTTGCCCGCCATCTGCCAGCCGCCCGTGCGCCCCTTGTCGGACGGCTTGGACGTCGTGGCCATCAGCCCGTTGAGCGCCGCGTGCGCCGTCGTCGCCGCCGCCTGCAGCGCGGTGAGCAGCAGCGTGAAGAGGCCCAGGTGCTGCCCGGGCTCCGGGAACACCGCGCACGCCAGAATCAGCACCGCGGTGAGCAGCGTGCTCACGCCGTACCAGACGCGGCGCCACGGCCCCAGGTCGATGAGCGGCACCCACAAGAGCTTCCACGCGTGCGGAGAGAAGGCCGTGCCCGACAGCACGCCAATCTCCGCCAGCGGCATCCCGTCCTTCGCCAGCCAGTACGGCACCGCCGTCTGCAGGTAACCCACGGCGGCGCCGAACTGCACCTCCAGGAGGCCGAACAGCGGGGGCCAGGACCAACGCGCTTCCTCGGCGGGCGCCGTGGCGGGGAGGGCTGTCTCTTGTTCAATCAAGGGCGACACCTACAGGGGTGGACAGGGGAGGGTGGGATTCTAGACAGCTCTCGCGTCCTGCACAGGGCAACGCACTGCGCCGTCCCCTCGGAAGCACGGGGTGGGAGGGTCCCCTTCAACGGGGAGTCCTGGTTCGTGGGGGAGGGCAGGACTAGCTTGCCCGCGCTTCCTCCCCAACCCCGAGGTCCCCCGATGACGTTGAAGACCCGACTGCTGGTCGTCTCCACGGCCGGCCTGTTCGCCGCCGCGCCCGCCGTGGCCAGGCCGCTGGATGGCGCCAGCACCGACGTGATGATCCAGGGCTTCCACTGGAACTCCGCCAGCGCGGGCGGCTGGTGGAACACGGTGAAGAACAACGCGGCCACGCTGAAGGCCGCGGGCTTCACGATGATCTGGCTGCCGCCGCCCTCCGACGCGGCGTCCACGCAGGGCTACCTGCCCCGGCAGCTCAACGTGCTCAACTCCAGCTACGGCACGGAGGCGGAGCTCACCGCCGCGCTGTCCGCGCTCAACGCGCAGGGCGTGAAGCCCATCGCGGACATCGTGGTGAACCACCGCGTGGGCACCACCAACTGGGCGGACTTCACCAACCCCACCTGGAGCGGCTGCAGCGCGGTGGCCCGGGGCGACGAGTGGGCGAGCGCCTGCGGCAACAACGACAGCGGCGAGGGCTACGCCGCGGCGCGCGACCTGGACCACTCGCAGGCGAACGTGCGCGCGGACCTGAAGACGTGGATGAACACCCGCCTGAAGGGCGTGGGGTTCCAGGGCTGGCGGTTCGACTTCGTGAAGGGCTTCGCGGGCGGCTACGTGAAGGAGTACGTGACGGACACCGCGCCGTGGTTCTGCGTCGGTGAGTTCTGGCCCACCAACTACTTCGACGCGAACAACCCCAACGACTGGAAGCAGCAGATCACCAACTGGGTGGACGCGACCACGGGCAGCTGCGCCGCGTTCGACTTCGCCACCAAGGGCCTGCTCAACGACGTGCTCACCAACAACAACTACGCGCGCCTGAAGGCGGCCGACGGCAAGCCCGCGGGCGGCATCGGCTGGTGGCCCAGCCGCCACGTCACCTTCGTGGACAACCACGACACCGGCCCCAGCGAGGCGTGCGGCAACGGGCAGAACCACTGGCCGGTGCCGTGCACCAAGGTGATGCAGGGCTACGCCTACGTGCTCACCCACCCGGGCATCCCCACCGTCTACTGGGCGCACTACTTCAACTGGGGCCTGGGCAGCTCCATCAAGACGCTGATGGACATCCGCAAGAGCGCGGGCCTCACCTCCGAGTCCACCGTCAGCATCCAGCGCGCGGAGAGCGGCCTGTACGCGGCCATCATCGGCGGCAAGGTGGCCATGAAGATCGGCAGCGGCTCCTGGAGCCCCGGCTCCGGCTGGACGCAGGCCGCCTCCGGCACCGACTACACCGTGTGGACCTCCAGCGGCACCACCGCCAACGTGGAGTTCGTGTGCAACAACGGCACGACCGTGATGGGCCAGAGCGTCTACGTGACCGGCAGCGTCGCGGCGCTCGACAACTGGAGCCCCACCACCACGAAGCTCCTGAGCCCCACCGCGTACCCCACCTGGCGCGGCACCTTCGCGCTGCCCGCGAACACCACCGTGCAGTGGAAGTGCCTCAAGCGCGACGGCAGCGGCAACGTCGTCTGGCAGGGCGGTAGCAACAACACCGTCACCACCCCGGCCGCCGGCGGCAGCATCACCACCACCGCCAGCTTCTAGTCCCCCAGGGACGCCGCCGGGGCCGCCATGTCAGGAGGCTTCTCCTGGCGTGGCGGCGCGGAGGGCTCACGCTGGCGCGTCCTGAAGGGGTCAGGGCGCGGAGGGCGGCGCCGGAGGCCCTGGCGGAGCGGGCCTGTCCGGCGTGAAGAGCGGGGGCGTTCCTCCGGGCTCCGCGCCTCCCCGGCCAAAGCGCTCCCGCAGTTCGTCCGTCCGCGTCCTGAACAGGGACACCCCGAGGTTGTAGCCCGCGCGCGCCAGCAGGTGGGCGGCCACGGGCGCGGTGAGGAAGAGGAAGGCGACGACGGCGAGGGCCCGGGTGGCCACCTGCGTGTCCTCGAAATACACCGCCGTGCCCAGCAGCAGCAGCCCGGCGCCCGCCGTCCCGCTCTTGGTCGCCGCCTGCATGCGGCAGAAGAGGTCCGGCAGGCGTGCGAGCCCCAGCGCCGCGAGCCCCATGAACAGGGCGCCCGACAGCAGCAGCCCCCCGGCGAGCCAGGGCCTCATCGCGGCTTCACCCGCTCGAGGTAGCGCGCCACCGCCACCGTGCCCAGGAAGGAGATGAGCGCGATGCCGGCGGCCACCCGCAGCAGGTGGGGCTCCCGCGTATAGACGCTGTAGACGACCGTCATCCCCAGGGTCAGCACGCCCATCGTGTCGAGCGCCACCACCCGGTCGGGCGCGGAGGGGCCGCGCACCAGCCGCACGAAGACGAGCGCCATCGCCAGGGTGAGGAGCCCCAGGATGAACTCCAGCAGCAGCCTGAAGGCGGGCGGGTCCGACGCGCTCATCGCAGCAGCTCCAGGATGCGCCGCTCGAAGCCCTCCTTGATGTCGCGGCGCACCGCCTCGGGGTCGGCGGCGTACATGGCGTGGATGTAGAGGACGCGCCGGTCACTGGAGACATCCAGCGCGAGCGTGCCCGGCGTGAGGCTCACCACCAGGGCCAGGAAGGTGATCTCCCCCGAAGTTCGCGCGTCCAGGGGAATCCCGAGCACCGCCGGGGTCATCCGGTGGGTGGGGGTGAGCACGTCATAGGAGATGCGCAGCGCGGCGACGGCCAGCTCCTTGAGGAAGAAGAGCATGAAGCCCAGCAGTTGCCGCACCCGTGAGAAATAGGGGTTGTGCGCGGCCACCGTGGGCGACGCCCAGAGGATGAGGTAGCCCAGGACGAACCCCACGAACAGGTTGCGCACCTTGAACTCGGTGAAGGCGGCCCAGCCCACCGCCAGCGCCACGTTGCCCAGCAGCGTTTTCATCTCCCAGCCCTCCGCGCCGCGAGGATGTAGCCGTCAGGGGACAGCAACTGCTCGGCGGCGCGCGTGAGCAGCCCGAAGGCGGGCCCGGGCACGAGCCCCAGCCACAACACCCCCAGCGCCAGCGCCCCCACGGGCAACACCATGGAGCGCGGCAGCGGCGGCGCGCTCCCGGTGGCCGGCACGGGCGGCGGCTTCCAGAAGGCCTCGGCCCAGATCTTCGTCATGGAGAAGAGCGTCAGCACGCTCACCGTGAGCGCCACCGCCACGCTCACGTAGCGCCCCTGCGCGAGCGCCTCGCGCACCAGCGCGAGCTTGGCGAAGAAGCCCGAGGACGGAGGCAGGCCCGCCAGCGACAGGGCGAAGAGGGCGAAGAGCAGGGCCACTCCCGGGCTCGAGTCCTGGAGCCCGCCGAGCGCCTTCAGGTCGTAGGTGCCCCGCAGCCGGTGCGTCAGCCCGCTGACGAGGAAGAGGCTCGACTTCACCAGGCCGTGGTGGAAGATGAAGAAGAGCGCCCCGGCCAGCCCCTGCCGCGCGAAGAGCGCGAGCCCCAGCAGCATGTAGCCCACCTGGCTGATGGAGTGGAACGCGAGGATGCGCCGGAAGTCGTACTGCGAGGCCGCGCCCAGCACGCCCGTCACCATGGTCAGGCAGGCGGTGGCCACCAGCACCGGCTGGAAGAACGCGAAGTCATGCGCGAACAACAGGCAGAAGACCCGGATGAGCGCGTAGAGGCCCACCTTGGTGAGCAGCCCGGCGAAGAGCGCCGTCACCGCCATGGGGGGCGTGGGGTAGCTGGCCGGCAGCCAGAAGAAGAGCGGGAAGAAGGCCGCCTTGATGCCGAAGGCCGCCAGCAGCAGCACCGCCACCGCCGCGACCGTCCCCGGCCGGGGCGTCTGCGGCAGCTTCTGCGCCAGGTCCGCCAGGCTCAGGGTGCCCGTCAGCCCGTAGAGCAGCCCCACCGCCGCCAGAAACAGCGCCGAGGCGATGAGGTTGAGGGTGACGTACTTCACCGCGCCTTCAATCTGTGGCCGCTCGCCGCCCAGCGCCAGCAGCGCGAACGAGGCGATGAGCAACACCTCGAACCACACGTACAGGTTGAAGAGGTCCCCGGTGAGGAAGGCGCCACACACCCCCATCAGCAGCACGTGCATGAAGGCGTCGGAGTTGAACGCCTTTCGCGCCGCGTCCATGCCCGCCATGGAATAGAGGCTCACCGCCAGCCCCAGCAGGCCCGCGAGCACCACCAGCCCCGCGCTGAAGAGGTCCGCCATCAGGCTGATGGCGACGGGGTAGGGCCAGCGGCCCACCTGGACCACCTGGATGCCTTCGCGCTCGACGCGCACGAGCAGCGCGAGCGCCGCCGCCAGCAGCAGGGCCGCGCCCAGGACGCTCACCGCCTGCCGCGCTCGCGGCGTGCGCCCGAGCAGCATCGTGACGGCCGCGGTGGTCAGGGGGATGATCAACGGGAGGGCCGGCAATGGGTTCATCGGTCCGTGCCCTCGAGCATGTCGAGGTCCGCGGACCTCGACAGCTGGTGGGCGCGGTGCAGCAACGTCACGGTGAAGGCCAGCAGGCCGAAGCTGATGACGATGGCGGTGAGCACCAGCGCCTGGGCCAGCGGCTCCGCCGTGGGGGCCTCCGGCGTCAGGGCGCCCCG
The DNA here is from genome assembly GCF_046520365.1 of Corallococcus sp. 4LFB. Lineage (NCBI taxonomy): Bacteria > Pseudomonadati > Myxococcota > Myxococcia > Myxococcales > Myxococcaceae > Corallococcus > Corallococcus sp. 4LFB. The sequence continues at coordinate 9,801 of NZ_JBKGHJ010000064.1, read as the reverse complement.
CGGGACGATGGGCGGCCGCCCCCGCCGCAGCCCCGCCGCGGTGAAGATGAGCAGGTTGGCCGCGTGCGAAAGCAGCGCCAGCCCCAGGATGAGCCGCATCAGGTTGCGCCGCAGCACCAGATAGGTTCCCGCGGCGTAGAGACAGCCAATCACCAGGGCCAGGAGGAGGCTCATCCGTCACACCTCCGCCAGGCAGAGCACGAAGGTGAGCGCTACCCCCGTGACCACCAGGTAGACGCCCAGGTCGAAGAGCAGCGGCGTGCCCACGGCCAGCGGCCCCAGCCCCAGCGGCCGCACCTGCGCCCACGCGCTGGTGAGAAAGGGCGCGTCCCACCGCAGCGGCGCCCACACCCCGGCCGCCAGCGCCAGCAGCAGCCCCAGCGCCATGAGCGTGGAGGGCTCGAAGCGCAGCGCCCGGCGCGCCGAGGCCACGTCATAGGCCAGGGCATGCAGGGTGAAGGCGGCCGCGGCCACCAGCCCGCCGGTGAAGCCGCCTCCGGGCTCGTCGTGTCCGCTCACCAGCAGGAAGACCGAATAGAGCAGCAGCAGCGGCTGGAGCCACTGGGTGGTGGTGGCGAGGATGAGCGAGGAACTCATGACGGCGTCCTTTGGGCGGGAAGCAGCTTGAGCAGCGCGTGCACCCCCAGCGCCGCCACCGCGAGCACGGTGATCTCCCCCAGCGTGTCGAGCGCCCGGAAGTCGGTGAGGATGACGTTGACCACGTTGTGGCCGTGCGCCTGGAGCACGCTGTGCTCGAGGAAGAACGTGGAGACGAGCGGATGCGGCGGGGGCGTGGCGGCGGACAGCGCGAGCATCCCCATCACCCCCCCGACGCCCGCCGACAGCACCACGTCGCGCAGGCGCACCGCCGTGCTGGACAGCCGCGTGTAGCGGGGCAGGTGCAGCAGCGCGAGCAGGAACACCACGACGGTGAGCGCCTCGACGATGGCCTGGGTGAGCGCGAGGTCGGGGGCGCCGAAGAAGAGGAAGAGCAGCGCCACCCCGAAGCCCACCACGCCCAGCGCCGTCACCGCGGCCAGCCGCGAGCAGGCCCGCGTGACGGCCCCCGCGGCCAGCACGGTGAGCAGCGCCACGCCCACGTCCGCGAAGTCCACCGTCCGGGCCGGGGGCAGCGTGAAGCCCCCGCCGCGCACCGCCAGCGTGTAGCCCAGCAGCCCGAAGGTGGACGCCAGCACCCACAGGATGTAGCGGCCCTGGTCGCCGGACTGGAGCACGCGTGTCTGCCACAGGGCCACCGCCTGGAGTCCCCCGAGCCACCGCTCGAAGCTCCAGACCGCTCGCACCGGCGGGGGCAGAGCGGCGCCGCCACCGCCGCGCAGGCGATGGCGCCCCACGAACGCCGCCGCGCCGGCGCGAGGCTGAGCGCGCTCAGTCCCAGCGCGGGATTGAGGCCGTGCCAGAGCGACAGCTCCAGCGGCTCCAGGCCGGGCTGGACCGCGGCGCTCGCGGAGGTCAGCAGCGGCGAGAGCTGCCCGGGGCCACGCCGAAGAAGAGCCCAGCACCGCCAGGAGCAGCGCGGCCCCACAGCCCGGGGGGCGCCTCGTGCGCGGCCGGGGGCGTCCCCGGGGACGCCGAGGAAGGGACGCACGCCCACCATCACCGCCACCGCCACCAATGGAATGAAGGCGGCCACCGAGACGGCGGTGACGAGCGCGGGGGCGCGCGAGGCGTGCAGCGCCGCCGCGTAGACGAGCTCCTTGCCGATGAAGCCGAAGGAGGGGAGCACCCCCGCCATGGCCAGGGCGGCCAGCGCTCCCGCCAGGGCCGTGAACGGCATGGCCCGGCGCAGCCCGCCCAGGCGCCCCACGTCGCGGGTGCCCGTCTCATGGTCCACCCCGCCCGCGACGAGGAAGAGCGCGGCCTTGTAGAGCGCGTGCGCCAGCAGGGTCACGAGCGCCGCGTGCAGGGCCTCGGGGGTCCCACCCCCAGCAGCATCACCAGCAGTCCCAGCACGGCGAGGGTGGCGTAGGCCAGCAGCCGCTTGAGGTCCGCCTCCGCGAGCGACCGCGCCGCGCCCCACAGCATCGTCGCCCCGCCCACCAGCGTCAGCAGCAGGGCCCAGGAGGCCGTGCCGCCCAGGGCCGGGTGCAGCCGCATCAGCAGGTAGATGCCAGCCTTCACCATCGTCGCGGAGTGGAGGTAGGCGCTCACCGGGGTGGGGGCCTCCATGGCCCCCGGGAGCCAGGTGTGGAAGGGCACCTGGGCGGACTTGGTGAAGGCGCCCGCGAGCACCAGCAGCAGCGCGGGCAGGTAGAGGGGGTGGGCGCGGAGCTCCGCGCCCTGCCGCGCCAGCGTGGACAGCTCAAGGGCGCCGCCCATGTGCGCGAGCAGGAGCAGCCCCACCAGGAGCGCCTGCCCTCCGGCGACCGTCACCAGCAGGGCCTGGAGCGCGGAGCGGCGGGCCTGGGGCCGCTCCCGGTGGAAGCCCACCAGGGCGTAGGAGCTCAGGCTGGTGAGCTCCCAGCAGATGAACATCGCGAGCAGGTTGTCCGCGACGACCACGCCCAGCATCGCGGACATGAACAGGAAGAGCTGGCCAAGGAAGCTCCCCAGCCGCCCGTGCCCGGCGAGGTAGGACGACGCGTAGAGCGTCACGAGGGCGCCGATGCCGGTGATGAGCAGCGCGAACAGCAGCGCCAGCCCATCCAGGCGCAAGGTCAGCCAGAGGTCCACCTGCGGCGCCCACGCCCGCCGTTCGACGAGGGGGCCCCGGAGATGACGGACGGGAGCGCGCGCGCGAGCGCCACGAAGGCCCCCAGGGGCAGGAGCATCAACCCCCGGCTCACGAGGCGCGGAGACAGCCGCACCGCCCAGGGCGCGAGGAGCGCCGCGCAGAAGCCGCCAATGACAAGCACCGTGAGCATGGGGCAGGAAGGGTGCCGGGAGCCTTGGGCTGACGGCGCACGAACTCGACCACACGCCCCGGGAGAAGGCGTCCGGGGCGGCGCTGGTTTCGCGCACGAGCGTCACTTCCACACACTCCCCGCGAGGCCCCGTCCTCATGACGACAGCAACCGGGACCGGCGGGCAGGAGTGCGAGGCCGCCGTGCGCGTCCTGGTGGGCATGGACTGCTCGGAGAGCGCACGCGAAGCGCTGGAGCTGGCGCTCCGGCTGACGCCGAGACAGGCGCCCCGGTTGCATGTCTCGCCGGGGGCACCTGTGTTTCATCTGTTGCTTGAGTTCCCCTCTTCAAGCTGTCACAGGGGCCGCCTCACTCCCCTGGGCGGACGTCCCGCCCTCCCTGAACGAAGGTGGAAGCGATGAAGCGTGGAACGGCAGTGCGAAGCGCGGTGCTGTGGATGTCCGCGGTGGGCCTGTTGGGCGCCTGTGGTGGCCCGCCGGAGCAGGCCCCGGCGGGCGGGCAGACGGTGACGACGGCGACGCAGTCCCTGGTGTCGCCGCCGCCCACGCCGTTTGGCGGCTTCATCAACTACCTGCGCCCCCTCCCCGTGGGCGGCGCCGTGGCGTCGAACACGGGTACGACGGCGGCCTACGAGGGCTTCACGCTCACCGTCGCGGCGCACACCCAGGTGGCGCTGGAGGTGACGCACCTGGGCACCGGCATGGGCGTGGACACCGGCCTGTTCGTGTACGGCCCCAAGGACGCGAACGGCAGCTACGGCACGCGCATCCTCTTCCAGGACGACGACTCCGGCTACGGCGAGCTGAGCAAGCTTCCCCTCGCGACGCTGGACGACGCGGGCGAGTACCTGGTGGTGGTGGGCTGGAGCAACGGCCTGGGCAAGCAGTACCGCCTGCAGGCCTCCTGCGTGGGCGGCGCGTGCGTGTCCAACCCCGCGTCCGCGCCGGCCAACGCGCCGGTGACGCTGGCGCGGTTCGCCATCGAGCCGGACCTCCAGGCGCTGCTCGACACGGGCAACGCGTACCGCGAGGACACCTTCTCCTTCCTGTCCCGGTATGACTTCGCGTGGCCGTACGCCACGCCCGCGTCGCTGGACGCGGCGGCCGCGGCGGTGCTGGCCCGGAGCGAGTACAGCGGCTACCGCGACGACCCGGCCCCGGGCACGTACACCTACGCGGCGTTCCAGGCGCGGATGTACCTGCAATACCAGTCGCTGCACCCGGCCATCCTCGCGGCCTACGGCGACTCGGGTGAGAACGTCCAGGTGAAGAGCTACTTCCGCGAGTTCAGCACCGGCCCCAACGGCGACAACTGGCGCACGCTCAACATCATCCTGTTCCCCGTCTCCCGCCACGTCATCGTGTACGAGCAGACCGCCCACGAGATCTGACGCGCACGGCAGGCCCCGCGAAACACCACCGCCCTCCTCTTCGCGTACCGGAAGGGGAGGGCGGTCTGTTCTTCAACGCTGAACGTCAGCTCACGGCGAGTGGGCCGGGGTGGGCTCGTGCGGCGTGGGCGTCTCCTCCTCACCGCTGGACCGCGTCGCGTTCCCACGCACCTTCTGCATGAGGACGTAGAGGCCCGGGATGAAGATGAGGTTGACGATGGTGGACACCAGCATGCCGCCGAACACCGCGGTGCCCAGCGAGTTGCGCGCCGCCGCGCCCGCGCCGGACGCCGTCATCAGCGGCACGACGCCCAGGAGGAACGCGATGGACGTCATGAGGATGGGGCGCAGGCGCACCTCCGCGGCCGTCACCACCGCCTCCAGCGCGCTCCTGCCCTGCTCGCGCAGCTGCTCCGCGAACTCCACGATGAGGATGGCGTTCTTGGAGGACAGGCCCACCAGCATCACCAGGCCCACCTGGCAGAACACGTCGTTGGCGAAGCCGCGCGCCACCTGCAACCCCAGGGCACCCATGATGGCCAGCGGCACGGACAGGATGATGACGAACGGGAGGCTGAAGCTCTCGTACTGCGCCGCCAGCACCAGGAACACGAAGAGGATGCCCAGCGCGAAGATGATCATTGTCTGCCCGCCGGACTCCTTCTGCTCCAGGCTGATGCCCGTCCACTCGGCGGCCATGCCCTGGGGCATCGCCTGGCGGGCCACGGCCTCCATCGCCTCCAGCGCCTGGCCGGACGACACGCCGGGGGCGCCCTGGCCGTTGATCTCCACGGAGCGGAACAGGTTGTAGTGCTTGATGACCTGCGCGGAGACGATGGGCGTCACCTTCACCAGCGACTCCAGCGGAATCATGTCGCCCGCTTCCGTGCGCGCGTAGAAGGAGCCGATGTCCTGGGGGCTGTCGCGGAACTGCTGCTCGGCCTGGACGTACACGCGGTAGGTGCGGCTGGCGTAGTTGAAGTCGTTGACGTACTGGCTGCCCATGTAGAGCTGCATCACGCCGAAGATCTGTTCAATCGGCACGCCCAGCGCCTTGGCCTTCTGGCGGTCCACCTCCACGTCCAGGATGGGCGTGTTGGCGTTGAAGGGGGTGAAGACGCCGCGCAGGCGGCCCTCCTCGTTGCCCTTCTGCACCATCTCCTGCGTCGCGTTGGCCAGGTCCTCCAGCGAGTGGCCGCCGGCGACGTCCTCCACGATGAACTGGAAGCCGCCCACGCTGCCCACGCCGCGGATGGCCGGGGGCTGGAAGGGCAAGACGCGCGCGCTGCCAATCTTGCTCAGCGGTCCGCGCAGGCGCTCCACCAGCGCGGCCACGGACTGGTCCTTGCCCAGGCGCTGCTCCCACGGCTTGAGGGCCGTGAAGACGGTGGCGTAGTTGGACCCGTTGCCGCTGGGGGAGAAGCCGCCAATGGCGAACATCACCGCCACCTCCGGCTGGGCCTTGAGCACCGCCTCCACCTCCTGGAGCACCTTCTCCGTCTGGGCGAGGGACATGCCCTCCGGCCCCTGCACGGAGATGATGACGTAGCCCTGGTCCTCGTCCGGGATGAAGCCCGTGGGCGCGGAGCGGAACAGCATCACCGTGGCGCCGATGCAGGCGAGGAACGCCCCCAGCACGATGAAGGGGTGCACCAGCAGCTTGCGCAGGCCCCTGCCGTAGGTGTCGCGCGTCCAGTCCAGCACCTGGTCCACCTTGCGGAAGAACACCCACTTGGGGCCGTGGTGGTGCTTGAGCAGCCGCGCGGACAGGGCGGGCGTGAGCGTCAGCGCGCAGAAGGTGGACAGCGCCACCGACGCGGCGATGGTGAGCGCGAACTGCCGGTAGATGGAGCCCGTGGTGCCCGGGAAGAGGGCCACCGGGATGAACACCGCCACCAGCACCACGGAGATGGCCACCACCGCGCCGGCCACCTCCTTCATGCCTTCACGCGCCGCCTGGAACGGGGTGAGCCCGCGCTCCGCCATCAGGCGCTCGATGTTCTCGATGACCACGATGGCGTCGTCCACCACGAGGCCCGTGGCCAGGGTGAGGCCGAAGAGGGTGAGGGTGTTGATGGAGAAGCCCATCAGGTAGACGAACGCGAACGTGCCCACGAGCGACACCGGCAGGGTGAGCGCGGTGATGAGCACGCTGCGCCACCCGTGCAGGAACAGGAAGATGACCAGGATGACGAGCGCGATGGCTTCCATCAGCGTGCGGACCACCTCGTTGACGGAGGCGCGCACCGCGAGCGTGGTGTCCGTGCCCACGCGGTACTCCAGGCCCGGCGGGAAGGCCTGCGCCAGGCGATCCAGCTCCTTGACGACGCCGTCGCGCACGTCCAGCGCGTTGGCGGTGGGCAGCTGGAAGATGGCCAGCCCCACGCCCGTGCGGCCGTTGAAGCGCAGCAGGGTGCCGTAGTTCTCCGCGCCCAGCTCCACGCGGCCCACGTCCTTCACCGTCACGGCGCGGCCGCCGTTGTCGCGCATGAGCACGATGTCGCCGAACTCCTCCGGCTCCACCAGGCGGCCCCGGGCGCGCACGGCGATCTGGTACGGCTGCGCGTCGCTGGAGGGCGGCTGGCCCACCTGGCCCGCGGCCACCTGGAGGTTCTGCTCCTGGAGGGCGCGCACCACGTCCTGCGGCGTCATGCGGCGCCGGGCCAGCTCCGAAGGGTCCAGCCACAGGCGCATGGAGAACTTGCGCTCACCGAAGATGCGCACCTCGCCCACGCCGCGCACGCGCTTGATGGCGTCCTTGAGGTTCACGTCCGCGTAGTTGGAGAGGAATTTCGCGTCGTAGCGGTTGTCCGGGGAGGACAGGCCCACCGTCAGCAGCATCTGGCTGGAGGCCTTGTTCACCACGATGCCCGTCTGGTTCACCTGCGCGGGCAGGCGGGCCGCGGCGCGGCTCACGCGGTTCTGCACGTCCACCGCCGCCACCTCGATGTTGCGCGTGGGGGCGAAGGTGACGGTGATGGAGCTGGTGCCGTCGTTGGTGCTGGTGGAGGTGATGTAGCGCATGTCCTCCACGCCGTTGAGCTCCTGCTCCAACGGGATGGTGACGGCGGACTCCACCACCTCGGCGCTCGCGCCGACGTAGGTGCTGGTGACGGTGACTTGCGGCGGCGCCAGGTCCGGGTACTGCGCGATGGGCAGCGTCGGGATGGCGATGACGCCCGCCAGCGTCAGGATGATGGAGCAGACGATGGCGAAGACAGGCCTGCGGATGAAGAAGTCGACGAACACGGTGTGGCGCCTCTCTTGAATCCGCCTGCTAGCGGCTGCCGCCGGTGGTGCCGCCACCCCCGGATGCCGTGCGGGGGCGCTGGGCGTTCGTGGGGACCTCGTCGGCCCGCACGTTGCCCCGCGGCTGGGGGGACTCGTCGGTGTTCAGGGTGACCTGCTTGGGGATGACGGGCATGCCGTCGCGGAGCATGTGCAGCGAAGACACCGCGACGAGGTCGCCCTGCTTCAGGCCGCCCTCGACGACGTAGGACATGTCGCCCAGCGCGCCCAGCGTCACCGGGCGGCGCTCCACCAGCGTCTTGCCGTCCTTCTTCTCCACCACCATGGCGAAGGGCTGGCCGCTCTGGCGCACCACCGCGAGCGCCGGAATCTGGAGCGCGTCCCGCGTGGAGTACACCAGCCGCGCCCGCAGCAGCTCACTGGGACGCAGCCCCAGGGTGTTGCGGAAGGCGGCCTTCACCTCCACCAGCTGCGTGCGAGGGTCCGCCTGCGGCGCCACGTAGAAGACGGTACTGGTGAGGATGACCTTGCCCTGCTGATCCAACAGCTCCAGCTGGGTGTCCGGCTTGAGCGACCGCGCGCGGAACGCCGGCACGGACACGCTGACCTCCAGCGCGTCCGCCTGGGCCACCGTCGTGAGCGTCGTGGTGGCGCTGACGAAGTCACCCACGCGCACCAGCACGTCGCCCATGGTGCCCGCGAACGGCGCGCGCACCACGTGGAACTGCAGCTGCACCTGGCGCTGCGCCACCGTCGCGCCCGCCGCGCGCGACGCGGCCTCCGCCGCCTTCACCGCCGCCTGGGCGCGCTCCAGCTCCTGCACGCTGGCCAGCCCCTCGCGGTTGAGGGACTCGGTGCGCGCCAGGGTGCGCCGCGCCAGCTCCAGCTCCACCGTGGAGGAGCTCTGCTGGGCCTGCGCGCTGTCCAGCGCCGCGGTCTCCTCGCGCGCGTCCACTTCAACCAGCGGCGTGCCGGCCTCCACCTTCTGGCCGGGCTTCACCAGGATCTTGCGCACGTAGCCGTTCACCTGCGGCAGCACCGTCACGCTCTGCCGCGACAGCAGCGAGCCCAGGTACTCCCCGGTGTCGCGCACCTCGTGCGGCGCCAGCGCCACCACCTGCACCTCGCGCGGCGCGGGAGGCGCCTTCGCCTCAGGCTTGCCCGAGCACCCGGCCACGCCCGCCACCAGCGCCGCGCCCAACACCGTCTTCGTCAAAAGCGCCTTCAGGGGGCGTACCCTCGTCACCAGTCGCACCGGGCCTCCGTCAGGAACGCGGCCAGGCGGGCCTGGACGAGTTCGAATTCCCTCAAAACCAACGCGAGCTGGGCCTGGCGGAGGGCGGCTCCGCTCTGCACCAGCTCCAAGCTGCTACCTCGTCCCACCTCGAAGGCCCGGCGCGTGAGCCGGTCCGTCCGGTCCGCCAGCTCCAGGGACTCGGCCGCGGTCTTCAACAGCGCCTCCGCCACTTCCACTCCACGCCGCGCGCGCGAAACCTCCACGCTCACGTTGCGGCGGGTGGCCTCCAGCGACTGGGCCGCCTGTTGTTCAAGGCCCTCGCGCTCGCGCACCAGGCCCCCGCGCTGTCCGCCCTCCCACAGCGGGACGGAGAGCACCGCGGACACGTTCCAGGTGGCGAAGCGGCCAAAGCCGGGGTCGGTGGTGAAGCCCAGGAGGGTGCTGCTCAGCCCCAGGGTGGGCAGATAGCCCGCGGACGCCTGGCGGCGGCTCTCCCGGGCCGCGTCCACGTTGGCCCGCTGGGCGACCACGTCCGGCCGCGCGCTCACGTCCTGGAGCGGGGCGCAGTCCCGGCGCGTCTGGTCCACCAGCCCGGCCAGGTTGAAGGCCGGGTCGACGCCCACGCCGTGGTCCTCGCCCAGGGACAGGCCCAGCGACTCGCGCGTCCGCCGCAGCTGTTCGTCCCCGGCCACCAGCGTCTGCCGGGCCACCGCGACGTCCTGGCTCACCCGCACCACGTCCAGCTGCGTGCCGGCGCCCAGCTCGAAGGAGCGCTGGGTGAGGGCCTGCCGCTCCAGCGCCTGACGCAGGCCCACGCGGTTGATCTCCGCGGCGCGCTCGGCGGCCACCGTGGCCACCAGCACCTGCGCCAGCCCCTGGGTGAGGCGGCGCTGCACGTCCTGGAGGTTGGCCACGGACGCGGCCTCCGCCGCCTTCGCGGACGACAGGCCCCGCCACGCGCTGATGTCGATGATGGACTGGGTGAGGGACGCGGACAGCGTGCCCAGGGGCGCGCTGGGGACCGTGGCCCCGGGGGTGGC